>CAYVVR010000722.1:0-2031 GCA_964454655.1 uncultured Planctomycetaceae bacterium
CGCATCGGGCGGGCTGCCATGACGAACGAACGTCCCCAAACAAACAGCGTGCAAGCCGACGGTGCCGACGCCCCGCTGGTCAGCGTCGTCGTTCCCGTCTACAACGGGTCGCCGTTTCTCCGTAAGGCGCTGGAAAGCGTTCTCGAACAAACGTATCGACCCGTCGAAATCGTCGTCGTCGACGACGGATCGCGAGACGATTCGGCGGCGATTGCGGCATCGTACGGACCGCCTGTGCGCGTGATTCGACAACCGAATTTCGGCGTGGGCGCCGCACGGAACCGAGCGATCCTGCATGCCCGCGGTGAGATCGTCGCCTTCCTCGACCAAGACGACTGGTGGTTGCCGGAAAAACTCGAAAAGCAAGTTGCGTGTTTCACCGATCCGGATGTAGGGTTGGTGCACACCGGCACGTTGCACTACCTGCAACCGGCCGCGAAGTTCGTCGACCCGATCGATCCTTCGGCACGGCCCGAGTTGTTGACCGGCGAATGTTACGACCGCTTGTTGGCGGGAAACGCCATTTGCAATTCGAGCGTGGCCGTGCGCCGCGACTTGTTCGCCCGCGTCGGATTGACCAGCCCGTTGGTCCGCGGAAACACGGTTCAAGATTACGATTTGTGGTTGCGTTTCGCCCGCGTGTGCCGCTTCGCCTATGTCGACGAGCCCTTGACGGTCTTCCGCATTCACGGCGAACAAGGCACGTTCGATCGCCGCGCGATGTTGACCGAGCAATTGCGGTTGCTCGAGCGCGTACTGCGTGAGGAACCGAATCGACGACGCCGGCAGATGCGAGATCGCATGGCTTACCTGTACGACCTGTTGGGCACGTTCCACTTGGATTATCGGGAACACCGGTTGGCGCGAAGGCGTTTCGCCCGCGCGCTGCGCTGGCGGTTTCGTGCCCGAACCGCGATCTTATGGACGTTGGCGTGGTTGCCGCCGCCGGTATTGAACGGCATTCGGCAGGTTCGCCGCCGTTTCAAACAGCCGCAAGAAGATCCCTTCACGCTGAGCCCCCATTTTGCCGATCCTTCCGACAGTCGGACGGTCTCGCACACCGTCGTCGGAACGTCGTCGCAGGCCGACGCGCCGCACGAATCCTCATGAACGATCATCCTTCGTTGCCCAAGACGTTGGGGAACCTGTTCGCCTCGCTGAAGGCGTCGCTGTGGCGCATGCGCTACAACATGGCGATCGGCGCCCTCGGACGCGACCGCGCGTTTCAAGCGATTTCGCAGCGATTGGCAGGGTTGCCGGGTATCGGCGGCGAGTACGTGCGGCGGGCTTTCTATCGCAAGGTCTTTCCTCGGATGGGCGACGACGTCGTCATCAGTTACGGCACGATTTTCTCGCATCCCACCGTTTCGCTGGGCGAGTCGGTCTACATCGGCGCGTATTGTGTGATCGGCGACGTGAGCATCGGCGACGAGACGTTGATCGCCTCGGGCGTGTCGATCATCAACGGCGGAAAGCAGCACGGTATCCGGCGGATCGACATCCCTATTCGCGAGCAGCCGGGCGAGTTCGTCAAGTTGAAGATCGGCGGCGATTGCTGGATCGGCGAGCGGGCGGTGATCATGGCCAACGTCGGAGATCACTCGGTCGTGGCGGCCGGGGCGGTGGTCACGCGACCGGTTCCCAGTTGGGCGGTGGTGGCGGGAGTGCCCGCTCGCATCATCGCCGACCGCCGCGACATCGCCGAGACGTGACCGCGCGGCGTTTTCTTCCTTGAATTCTCGATAGGGCCTTTTCTGCCTGTGTGCGGCATCGCCGGTATCGTCTTTCGCCAGTCGCAACATCCCGTGCACGAGGCATCGCTTCGTGCGGCCGCGGCTCGGTTGCGCCACCGAGGCCCCGATGCCCAAGGGACGTGGTCGCACGCCGGCGCCGGGTTGGCCCATTGTCGACTGTCGATCATCGATGTGTCGTCACAGGCCGATCAGCCGATGGTCTCTTCCGACGGCCGGTTCGTGCTCGTTTACAACGGCGAGATCTACAACTATCGCGATCTCCGACCGGGTTTGGAAC
>CAYVVR010000723.1:0-2027 GCA_964454655.1 uncultured Planctomycetaceae bacterium
GTCGCAGTGCTTCCCGAACCATTTGCCCGTTTTCTTTTCTCAGCAGCACCAGCGTCTGGCTGTACCGTTGCCCGACGGGAACGACCATGCGTCCGCCTTCGGCGAGCTGCTCGACCAGCGGTTGCGGGATGTCTTCCGGCGAGCACGTTACGATGATCTTGTCAAAAGGCGCATGTTCCGGCCAACCGAGGTAGCCGTCTCCCGCCTTGACATGAACGTTCTCGTAGCCCAACCTCGCCAACGTCTGTTTGGCCCGCTGGGCAAGGGGCTCCACGATCTCGAGGGTGTACACCTCTTTGACCAGCGGACTGAGAATAGCCGCCTGATACCCACTCCCCGTGCCGATCTCCAACACTTTGTCGTCCGGCCGGGGCTGTAGCTGTTCCGTCATGTACGCCACGATGAACGGCGACGAAATCGTCTGTCCGTGCCCAATCGGCAAGGCCATATCGAGATACGCCTTGGCTCGTTGATCTTCCGGCACGAACTCGTGACGGGGCGTTTCCGCAAAGACGCGCAAGACGTCCGGATTCTTGATTCCGGCATCCACCAGATACCGTTCAACCATGATCTTGCGCTGCAAATCGTACGGCAATCGCGGCTGGGCCTCGGCCGTGCCCCCGAGCACCGCAAACGCCACGATCCACATCGCCGTCAAGCCGGCTTGTCGCATAGCCGTCTCCCCATTTCAATCGCCGGGAGTTTGCCGATTTCACCTTGGAACGACGGTTCCATGTCATTCTATTATGTTCTGTCGATGTCGACGGCCCAAATGTCGACCGTTCGGCTTCCTTTTTTTCGCGGGGGTCTCGCCCCATAATACGTTGAACGCCTCGCTTCGGCGCGACCGGCACCGGGGAACGCCTATCGCCGAAGCACGAAGCGCAAGAGGGAAAAACCACCGGTCAGCCGGTTTGTGATCATTGCACGAGGGGACGGATGACACCATCCGAAATACGCCGAATCGTAACGGAGCGTCTCTTGCCGCAGGTCCAAACACCTGCCCAGTATCTCGGCGGCGAACGCAATAGCGTCGTCAAGGCAAGAGAGTCGCTCAAAGGTCGCGTCTGCCTGGCAACGCCCGACGCGTACACCATCGGGATGAGCAATCACGGCTTGCAAGTACTGTACGACGCCGTGAATCGCCGCGCCGACTGGGCCTGCGAACGCGTTTTCGCGCCTTGGCCCGACATGGAACGGCTCTTACGAGAGCACGACGTTCCCCTGTACAGTCTCGAAACGTTCACGCCGCTTTTTGAATTCGATATCGTCGGTTTCACGTTGCAATACGACCTAGGATACAGCAACGTGTTGACGATTCTCGATCTCGGCCGAATCCCGCTGCACGTGACGGCGAGACGCCTCGACGATCCGCTGATTATCGCCGGCGGACCGTGTGCCGAAAATCCGGAACCGATGGCCGATTTCATCGACGCCTTCGTCATCGGAGACGGCGAAGAAACCTTACCGGCGTTGGCCGACGCCTGGCTTGAAATTCGAGCCTCCGCCGGTTCTCGATCGGAAGCGTTGCAAGCGTTGGCGGCAAGGTTTCCTTGGTTGTATGTGCCGTCTTGCTACGCCCTCGAAGAACACGACGGTCGGTTGATCCCGACGGCTCGCGACGACGCCATTCCGCAAGCCGTGCGTCCGGCCGTCGTCGCCGACTTGGACGGAATTCCGTTGCCGCCCGCACCGATCGTGCCGCTGATCCGCACGGTTCAAGACCGCATCGCCGTCGAAATCATGCGCGGCTGCCCTTGGCGCTGCCGGTTTTGCCAAAGCACGACGATCAAACGTCCGCTGCGTTACCGGAAGATCGACACGATCGTCGAAGCCGTGCTGACGGCGTACCGAAACACCGGTATCGAAGAAGTAGCTCTGTTATCGCTTTCGGCCAGCGATTATCCGCACTTTGAAGATCTCATCGTGCGATTGCGCGATGAACTGACTCCGCTGAACGTGTCCATCTCGGTTCCCAGCCTTCGCGTAAACAAGAAATGGCGCACACTCAGCGAGCTGCTCACCAC
>CAYVVR010000724.1:0-2013 GCA_964454655.1 uncultured Planctomycetaceae bacterium
AATCGACTCTCCACGGTGTCGAGCCGTCGTCGACGGAAACTGCGAGCGTGGCTGAAATCGCGGCCGCCGACGCCGCCTCGGCCCTGCCGCCGGTTCCCGATACCGCCGCCGAAACGGCCCCGACATCCAAGCAGCCGTCGCCTGCCGAAAGCGGTGCGTATCCGGCCTTCGATCCGAAGACGCTCGAAGCCGATACCGAGTCGGACCTCGCTCGTGCCGCGGTCGATTGGGAGCACGCCCTGCACACCGTCGAAGACAACCGCGACCTGCTCGACGAGCTTTTGGCCATCTTTCTCGAAGAGGCCCCCAAGCAATTGCGCGAGCTGGACGAGGCGATCGAAAGCGACGATCGCGAACGCGCCCGACGGATGGCCCACACGCTGGCCGGATCGATGCGTTACCTGGGCGTCGAAGTCGGTAAAGAAATCGGCTACGCACTGGAAGGTGCGGTCAAGACGGGCCAGCCGACCGAGACGTTGCGGCGCTTGTACTCGCGGCTCAAACCGGTCGTCGAAAAGATCCGAGACGAAGTCCGCCGGCGACTGCGCGAGCCGAATGAGAATTGAGCCTCATTCGCAGAAACGACGATCGGAAACGTCGTCGCGCAAGCACGCCAAGTCACTGCCGCCCCCCCTCTTTCGGTGGGGGTCAACGCGAAATGTCTTGCCTCTTAAAACAAACAAACCTCGCAAGCAGGGAAACTTGCGAGGCTTGTCGGGCTGTGGCAAGAGGCGCCGCCCGGATTCGAACCGGGGATGGCGGATTTGCAATCCGCTGCCTTAGCCACTTGGCTACGGCGCCCCATCCGTTGCAGGGCTTGCGCCCGCGCAAGATGCTCCCATTATGGGAAACCTTGCGTTTCTTTGCAACGGGGGAAGCAGCCGCGAAGTTGGGCTCGGTACGGAATGGTTCATCGGCCGAAACGCGGGCCGGTCGCAACGATTTTCCGGGTTTTGTGTGCAAAATAACCCAAACTAGGGGGCTGATGTTGGGGTAAACGGCCCGCACTCTCTAGTGGGCGTGTCAGCCCGCAAATCCCCACCCGTAAATGAGGACCGCAACCGCCGCGGCCGCCAAGAGAATGGCCGGTAGTCGGGCCGAATGACGGGGGGCGTCGCCCAAGCGGCTTTCCCGCAAAGCCAGCAGGCAGCCGCACGCGATCAGCACGAGCCCCACGATCGAGACGACGGTCATGGGCAGCATTGGGGCAGGTTTGGCCAGTTCCCCGGCGGTGATGGCCAACGCCGATTCTTTCCCGCCGGGCTCTCGCAGCGCCATGGGCAGGTACACGCCCCACGAGGTGAATTTCGCCAGCCCCTTCGCCATGTGTCCGGCCGCGACGACCAGGGCCATCGGTAAGGCCAATCGCCGCCAGGCGGTGAAGATGTTTTCGGCGCCGCGCAACAACCACACGATGCCGCCGAGGACGGTCCAGACGACCGCGGGCACGACGAACAGCATCCACACGCCCTTGATCCATCCTTCCGAGACGACACCCGACAGCGCTTCGGCGACCTGGTGCGGAATCCACAGATAGTACGCCTGGGCCGCCTTCCATTCGCTGAACAGTTCGTACGTGACGAATCCCGAAACGAGCATCACGAACAGCGTGACCGGCCACGAGGCGATCTCGCGACGGCGATCTTCTTTGGCGAACGGCGGTCGCAGGTACAACCCCATGTTCTCGTGAGGGCAGACCTTCATGCACTGGCCGCAATACAGGCAATCGTAACTGTCGGCGAGTTTTTCAGGATTGAGCAGGCTCGGACAACTGCGGCCGTCGGGCTTGGTTCGCAGTTCGACCGCGTGACAGTTCTTTCCGTCGCAAGCCTCGCACGTGTCGCGACGCTTCGAGCGGACGGCCAACATCCCGCCCCGTCCGTAAACAGCCAACAATAAGCCGACCGGGCAGAACCCGCGACAAAACGCGCGATCCTTCCACACGGTGCCCGTCAGGGCCGCGGTGCCCAACAAAACGAACAAGAAGATCGACGTGTAATGCGGGATGCGATG
>CAYVVR010000725.1:0-2001 GCA_964454655.1 uncultured Planctomycetaceae bacterium
AACCTCGTTTTCACGGCAATTGGGGGCACTTTGACGGCCTACGATTCTGCCGACGGCCGAAAACAATGGTCGGCTCCATGTGCCGAAAGCGGCTACAAGACACCTCCAGGAATCCTCGTAGCAGGTGGCTTGATCTGGGACGTGGACACCGGAGGCGAACCGTACCGTCCCGGTACCGACCTTACGAAAATCAACCGCTACTTCACCGGATACGATCCGCACACCGGCAACGTTGTCAAACGTCTTCCCGTGTCCGGAGAACACGGCTATGCCATCATGCACCACCGATGCCACGTACCGCGGGCGTCCGCCGACTGGATCATCACGAGTTTTCCCGGCATCGAGTTTTTCGACGTAAATACCGGAAGCGTAACACACGACAGTTGGCTCCGCGGGGCGTGTCTGTACGGATTCCTGCCCGCCAACGGCCTGATCTACCTCCCACCGAACCCCTGTGCGTGTTACATTCGCGCCCGTCCGACGGGATTCTGGGCTGCCGCAGGAGTACGAACGCGTCCCCACCCCTTGCCGGCGGAAGAACGTCTCGAACTAACCGCCCAATCGCTCACGCCCACGAAGAATCCTTCCGGCTCCCATCGCCTCCAGGTAACCGATGCCGACTGGCCGACCTATCGGGGCGATGCGGCACGTAGTGGATGGCTGTCGGCGCCTGTTTCGCCCGATTTACGTCCGCTTTGGACGGCCACCATTGGACCGGGCGCAACGCAAGCCGTCGCTGTGGCCGATCGGGTGTTCGTTGCCACGAAAGACGACTGCACGGTTCACGCGCTCGACGCCGACACCGGCGCCCGCCTATGGCAAACAACACTCGGCGGACGCATCGATTCACCGCCGACATATTACGCCGGAACGCTATTGGTCGGCTCACATGACGGCTACGTGTACTGTCTCGATGCCGAAACGGGACATCTCCGATGGCGCTTTTGTGCGGCGCCGATCGATGAGCGATGCGTCGCTTACGACCAGGTCGAGTCCGTTTGGCCGCTCCATGGTAGTATCTTGGTGGACGATGGCGTCGCTTGGTGTTGCGCCGGTCGGTCGTCGTATCTCGACGGCGGTTTATGGGTTTATCGACTGGATGCCGCCACAGGAAAGCAGCTTTCCTGCAGCCGCATCGATACCCTCGGTCCAAAAAACGAACAACCCCCGATCGAACCGACAATCTTTGCTCGCCTGGAAATCGACGGCGCAAGAAACGACATCCTATCGTCGAACGGAACGCACGTGTTCCTGCGACACTGGACGTTCGACCGCGACGGCCGTTCCGTCTCGCAAACCGTCCCGCACCTCATGTCGCCGACCGGATTCACGGACGATTCGTGGTTTCGTCGGACATACTGGATTTACGGGGCCACCTACGTGTCGGGAGCCCAAGGTTGGGCTCGCGCAGGCAACGTGTGCCCAAGCGGACGAATCCTCTGCCTCACCGACGATCGCATCTACGGGTTCGGCCGCGATTGGTATCCACCCTCTCCGGGCGTACAACACCAAATGTATTTGGCGGGAGAACACGAGCGGCTGTTTTCCATGCCCAAACAAACACGCGACGTAACCCCCGAGACGGAAATCGTTCTCCCGAAAAAACGCAAGCGTGGTGAAACGTCTTCGGAGAACGCAACCACCGGCGAGAAGGATGTTCTCTGGACGCAAGAAACCGGCTTCCAAGTCAAAGCCCTGTTGGTCACCGGCAGCGGAAAAAGCCGGTACGTCTTCGCGGCCGGCCCGAAGGGCAACTGGATCGTTTCCCAAGATGCCTTCGAAGGAAAACTAGGAAGCGTTTTGCGCGTCGTCGCTGCGGCGGACGGTTCGACGGTAAACGAAATTCCGCTGCCCGGCCCTCCGATTTTCGACGGCCTATCGGCGGCACGAGGCCACGTCTTCGTGACCTTGACCGACGGACGCTTGGTGGGGTTCAAAGCGGAAAAATGACGGCCCTTCTCCACTCGCCGTGGGGCCCCGCCTTGGGAGCCGACAGAAAGC
>CAYVVR010000726.1:0-1997 GCA_964454655.1 uncultured Planctomycetaceae bacterium
CTGTGGTGCCGTTCCCAAGGTCGGCGACACTTCGAAAATGACGATGTTCGTCTCGACCCGCTCGCCGATCAATCGCAGCCCCTCGACGGCCGTGATCGCCTCGCCCAGCCGTCGTGCGTTCGCATGGTCTTCGGCCAGACGCTCGATGTGATTCTCGACGGCGTACAACGCCGCCGCAGCCAAAACGCCGGCCTGGCGCATCCCGCCGCCGAGCACCTTCCGCAGACGTCTTGCGCGAACGATCGCCTCGGCCGGCCCGGCTAGGCACGATCCGACCGGCGCACCCAACCCCTTACTGAAACAAACGCTGACGGTATCGAAATGCTGCGCCCACTGCCGCGGCGGAATGCCGGTAGCGACCGCGGCATTCCACAGCCGCGCGCCGTCGAGATGTGTTTTCAGTCCGTGTCCGCGCGCCCATGCGCAGATCGCTTCGACGTTCTCGTAAGGCTGAATCGCACCGCCGCCGCGATTGTGCGTGTTCTCGAGGCACACCAGCCGCGTTCGCACCATGTGATCATTTTCGGGACGAATGAGTCCTTCGAGTCGATCGACGGTCAAGACGCCGTTTTCGCCGGTCACCGTGCGAGCGGCAATGCCGCCGATCTGCGCGTAGCCCGCCTGTTCGTAGTTGTAGATGTGGCATCCGCTTTCGCAGATCAGTTCGTCGCCTCGACCGCAGTGCAACAACACGCCGATGAGGTTCGACATCGTGCCCGAGGGCACGAAGATGGCGGCCTCTTTTCCCAACAGTTCGGCCACACGCTCTTGCAGTCGGTTGACCGTCGGGTCTTCGCCGAAGACGTCGTCGCCGACTTCGGCGCGTGCCATCGCTTCGCGCATCGGCGCCGTGGGGCGCGTGAGCGTATCGCTTCGCAAATCGACGATCCTGGCCACGACATCCCTCCCTTTGTCGTCGGAACATGACGCTACCGCGAAGCCGCTTATTATCGGCTTCCGCCGTACCGACCGCAAGCAACATTCGAATCACGCCCCCTCGGCCAAAAACGCCCTTTCGAGCGGGCCGGTTGCCGCGACGGGAACGGTTCTGGTAAGTTGATTCTACCGTCGCCGAGATGATTCAATATCGAACGCGGCGCAGGTCCTGTCTCGAAACATGCCGTCTACCCCCATTCCGGGAGGACGTTCCCTTGAGTCGACGCAGACGAGCTTGGCATCCCTCGAACGAAAGCGACGAACTCGTGTACGCCGTGTGCGAGCGATTCCTACTCCAGCTCGGCTACCAGTTCGGACCGGAAGACTCGGAACACGAGCGACAACGACAGCGCGGGGCGGCCGCTCGCGTCGCGGAATGGGTCCAGAAGACCTACGGCCGCGAAGACATGAACCGCGAACGCATCTACCCCATGTTCTGGGAAGCGATGCGTCGGCGGTTCTTGCTCTTGCTGCCGCCGCGTGAACGTTTACTCGCCCGGCAGATGGCCGAAACGTTCGGTCTCGATTGCCTCGATCGAGACGAAGACGCAATCCAGATCGTCAACGCCCGCGGCCCGGAAGCCCCCCGAAACGTCAGCGCCGTCGCCGCCGATATCGTTTATCGGTTGATCCACAAGCTCGGCCGCAAGAAACGCAAGGTGCACATCGCGTTGGGAGCGGGACTGTCGTCGATGCACGTGGCGCAACGGCTGGCCCAGCGGGTGTATTCCGATTTGCGGTGTCCGAACCTGGTGCTGCACGCCCTTTCGGCGGGTGGATTCCTCGTCGATCAACCCCACAAAGCCCCGATCACCTATTTCAGCTACTTTGCCGACGCACTTCCCAAGGTCGAATATGTCGGCCTCTTCTCCGAGACCGTCGTCTCGCGCGAAGAATTCGAACGCGTGCGGCACAACCCGGGCGTCAAAGAGTCGTTCGCACGCGCCGAAGAAGTCGATATCGTCATCACGTCCTTCGCCGCCGCCGACGATCCTCATGGAATGCTGGGCCAGTTTCTTCATTCGCTGGCCGACCGCAAAGCGATCGCGATGGAAGAAATC
>CAYVVR010000727.1:0-1989 GCA_964454655.1 uncultured Planctomycetaceae bacterium
CGCGTTCTCTACCAACGCTGGGAGTACATCGACCGTTCCCAAGTCGACTACCATCATCTGTGGACGAGTCGCCCCGACGGCACCCAACAAATGGTGTTCTACGGGAACATGCATCCCAGCACGCTGATGATCGATGCCAAACCGATTCCGCAAAGCGACGCGGTCGTGTCGATCTTTTCCCCGGGACACGGAAGACGAGAACATGACGGATTCATTACGCTGGTCGATCCTCGCTACGGCCCCGACGATCCGCGTGCCGCCCGCCAAATCACCAAGTCGCCCGACTATCGCGATCCGTGGGCATTTTCCGACGACCTGTTCATGGCCGCCCGCGGCACAAGATTGGTGCTGCTAGACACTGCAGGCCATGAAGTCGACCTGTATCGACTCTCCCGCGACGAGGTGCAACGCGGGTTACAGTGCCACGAACCGCGTCCGTTGGCCCCGCACCCTCGAGAAAAGGTCTTGCCCGATATCGTCGATTTCTCGAACGATGTCGGCTATTTCTACCTCGCAGACGTATATCACGGTCGCGCCATGCGTGAAGTCCCGCGTGGAACGATCAAGAAACTGCTCGTCATCGAATCACTACCCAAGCCGATCAACTACACCGGCGGCATGGATCCGCTCACCTACGGCGGCTCGTTCACACTCGAGCGAGTGCTGGGAACCGTGCCTGTCGCCGACGACGGATCGGCGTACTTCGAAGCACCACCGCTGCGTTCGCTGTTCTTTGTGGCCCTCGACGCGAACGACATGGCCGTCAAACGTATGCGCAGCTTTACGACCGTCCAACCGGGAGAAACCGTCGGTTGCGTCGGCTGTCACGAACCTCGATCGAATGCGCCTCTGGCTCGATTCGGCGCCACACAGGCGTTGCTTTCGACGCCCCGCAAGATCGAACCGATCGACGATTGCCCCGACGTTTTCGACTTTCCTCGCGATATTCAACCGATTCTCGACCGGCATTGCGTCGATTGCCACGGTTACGAAAAGACGGATCGCGGAGGCCCCTACGCTGGCAAAGTCCTTCTGGCGGGCGATCACGGCCCGATGTTCTCTCACGCCTATTTCACGATGACGGTCCGCCAGCTTTTCTCGGATAACCGTAACCGGGCCCGGAGCAACGATCGGCCCTATGAACTCGGATCGGCTGCCAGCGCCATCTTCAAGTACATCGACGGTAGCCACTACGGCGTAACCGCCGATGCTCACGAAAAGAAAATGCTGCGATTGTGGATCGACACCGGCGCGCCGTATCCCGGTACATACGCCGCGTTGGGAAACGGATCCATCGGCGGCTACTTTCAAAACACGTTGGTCGAAACCGACTTCGACTGGCCCACGACCAAGGCCGGCGCCGACGTCATGCGGCGTCGATGCGACGGTTGCCACACGGGCACCGGCGTGCTTCCCCATGCCGTTTCGGACGAACGAAACGTGTCGTTCTGGCGATTCGACGTCAACGATCCGCGGCTTGCGCTCAGTCGCCACATTGTGTTCAATCTCTCACGTCCCGATAAATCCCTCGTGCTTCTGGCCCCCCTTGGCCGCGATGCCGGCGGTTGGGAACTATGCCGAAAACCGGACGGCTCTCCTCACGCCGAATTCGCGTCGACCGACGATCGCGATTACGAAGCACTTCGACAGATGGTCCACGCAGCGGCTCGACGGCTGCTGGAAATCAAACGTTTCGATATGCCCGGCTTTCGACCGCCGGAACCCTATCTGCGAGAAATGAAACGCTACGGAATCCTTCCTGAGGATTTCCCATCCGATTCGCCGGTCGATCCGTATCGGCTCGATCGTCGATACTGGGAATCGTTGTGGTATCGTCCTCCCGGTTGATACCGATCCTCGTGCCGGTCACACTCCCCACATGCCCGAAGCGGGGGCTGTGCGTGGGAAAGCCAGACCGTATCACGAATCTCTTCTTTGTTTCAACGAGGAATCTGCCATGATCCCGATGCCCCGGTGTGTACTACTGGT
>CAYVVR010000728.1:0-1987 GCA_964454655.1 uncultured Planctomycetaceae bacterium
TCCGAACACGAAGTTGCGGATCAGGACCTCGGTCGCCAACGGCGATGCCAACCCGATCGTCCACCAAATCCCAACCCCGGTGATCGCCCCGAAGACGACCGTCAGCAGGATGAAAAACGGCGCATGCCGTTTCAGATACGCCAAGTACTCTTTGTTTCCCTCGCGATACGCATAATTCGTCTCGACGGCGAAAAAAAAGCCGCCGCCGACGGCGTAATGCGACACGAGCACGTGCACCACGGCCACCAAGGCGATGACCATCGGCCCGGTCATGCCCGGCACATACCACCACGGATAATGCATGTTCGGTCGACTCCTCGTTGTTGAAACGTTCCAGAAGCGCTTAAGCGCGACCTTTCCTCACCCTTCGGTCTCACAAAACTCAGAACTATTGTAACGCCTTGGGCAAACAAAGACGTGAGCTGGGGGGCACTCTCGACTCACGAAAGAAAGACGTCGCGAAGCCCGACATTCCGGACCCTCACGCGTTAGGGAGCGGAGCTCGCGACCGAATCTCACAATCGGCCACCGTCGTTCGATGCCTAGGCCATCGCCGACCGTGGGTCGAATCCCTCTCCGGCGCACCAAAAAGGCGTTCCGGCAACGGCCGAAACGCCCTGGCAGGAGAGCACTTCACCAAGGATCGAACGCGGAGCCTGTCGTCCTATCCCGTGTTTTATTCAGAGGTTACGAAGCGGGAGACACTTCACGAGAACAGCATGCCGGAAGCCCCAACTTCTGGAGCAACCACACGGCCGGACACCAATTCGTAAACGCCGATTGCAGCAAATTGAGTCCAGCAAAGCCGGTCAGAATCAACCAGTACGGACTGTGTACGGCCGCCAACACGCTACCGGTCAATACCACGACGCCCGCCATCAATCGCAAACCACGTTCAATCGTCATCGTTTGTTTCCTCCTAAGCCTTGGATCATTGCACCGATCCATAGTTTTCGGGGACAGAACCACCTCATCACGCCCAAACACACCCCCTTCATGAAGGGGGCAGAGCACAAAAAACCCGGCCTCGACTTTTGCTGGACATTTTGCCGACTCGGCCGGTTCCGTGGCCCTCAGACTTCGGCGACTTCCTCCGATTTGGCTTTTTCCGGAACCGGATCGCCTGCATCGGCGTCCTCGGCCTTTGCCGAGCCGGGCGTCTCGCGATCGTCGATCGAACACGACACCGATGAACAGCACCCGCCACTCATACAGGTGGGAATACCGAAGGCCGGCAAGATCCAGCGATTCAGGGCGTACCAAAGCCCGATCACGGCAATCAGCAACAAGAGATCCTGATACGGCATGGTTGCCTCGTCTTTCTTTCCCTCAAAAGGGGTACAAACCGGCAATTACACCCAAATACGACAGACAAAACTGTCGCCATCCGCCGATCCCTCTTACCCGGTAGACCTTTGAGGTCACATCCACCCGGTGCTCGGCCACCTAGCCTTCGACGGGAAACTTTTCCCGAAATTTGGCCTTCAAGCATTCACACAGCCGCTTGTGGAACTCGGGGGGCAGCTCGTAAACTTCCCCGGCTTTATAGAGGGTGATCGTTTTGCGGATGTTGTCGACCACCACTTGGCACGGATTGCACCCTTTGAGATGCTCCTCCAGCTCCTCGCACATCGACGGATCCAATTCCCCGTCGATGAAGTCGTTCAATGCCTTGAGAATCTCTTCACATTTCATTGCTGGAGTGCTCCCGTAACCCAGTGGAGCCGACATGCATTACGACGCGGCAACCAGCTTTCACGTTACAAGAAATCGCCGCCTTGCTCAACAAATCCCCCCTTCCTTCTCGGGGGATAACGGACGAGCCGCCCTTCAGTAGCGCGTTCGAAATACCGCAACCCCATCCGTCGGAAAGATTCACCCGGCTACCCCCAAGATCTCGAAACGTTGGGCGAATTAGTCCCCGAGGTATGCCTTCATGCCTCTAGGTATTCGGAGGGGCTTCCGACACCAAATAGTGACCCCTTTG
>CAYVVR010000729.1:0-1984 GCA_964454655.1 uncultured Planctomycetaceae bacterium
GCCGTCGGCGAATGGATCGCCTTCTTGGACGCCGACGATTTGTGGGCGCCGACGAAACTCGCCCGACAGCTCGAAACGGCCGAAGATGCCGAAGTCGTCCACACGAACTTCTACTTCTTCGGCGACCTAGACGGCCGCGTCGATTTGACGGCCGTTCCCGAATCGCGACGTTACACGATGGAGCATGTCGCCGAAGACAATCCGTTTCGCATTTCGAGCCTGCTCGTCGCACGAAAGCTCGATGTGCGATTTCCCGAGTGGACCCAAGACGGCGAAGATTTGATTTATTTTCTCGAACTGTCGCGAAAGGCGACGATTCGCTTGGTGCCCGAATTCTTGACGGGCTATCGCGTGCATCGCGCCGGACAAAGCGCCCGGGCCGACATGGTCGTGGCCCGGTTCCGCGCGATCGAGGCCTATTTGGATCGGCTCAACGGCGAAATCTCACCGTCGCAGGCGGATGCCGTTCGCACGGGATATCTGCGGCTGATGGGGCGCGTTGCGACGCAAGCGAAGTACGCGCGACAGTGGGCGCAATATCACGCGATTCGCGAGTTTCTTACCGACTTCTCGCGGCCCGAGTTGCTTCCGAATGAAGCCAAGCAGATCACGACCGAGCGGTTGTATCCACGCCTCGCTTACGCCGTGAAAGATCGACTCGACGCCTGGTTTCGCCGAAAGCGAGAGAGCCGGTGATCCGCGGTGTCGGAAACACGTCGAGGCCGTTGTGAACGATTCTTCTCGCCCCGAACCACTTCGCATTTACTGTGCGGCGCATTCGGCGGAACCGGGCGGCGCCGAATGGTGCCTCGACACGTTTCTTCAGGGCTTCGACCGAACGCGCTTCGACGTGTCGGTAGGCTTTGCCGCCGAGGGGCCGATGGTCGCGCGGGCGCAGGCGGCCGGATGCCGCGTCGAAATCCCCTATTTCAGTTGGTGGCTCGGCTACGAACGATCGTGGTGGTATTGGAAGAACCTGCTCGGTCGCGGGTTGTTTCGCATTCGGCGACTCGCCCGCACGTTGCGCCGCGAGAAGGTTCGCGCGGTCTACACGAATTCGGCGGTCGTGTTCGAGGCCGCATTGGCGGCACGGCGCGCACGGGTGCCGCACGTGTGGCACGTCCACGAGGTTCTTACACCCAACTATTGGCCGACGCGTTTGCTGTCGCTTCCGGCGATTCGGCGACGCATCGGCCGATGGTCGGTGCGGGTCGTGTTCGAGTCGCAAGCAGCCCGCAAGGCGGCACCGGAAGTGCCTTCGGAAAAAGTCGCCGTCGTTCCGAACCCGGTGCGATTTTCCCGCGACGCGGTGCCTTCACCGGAACAGGCCCGAGCCGCCGGGCAGGCGTTTCGCCGCCGCCACGGCATTCCGCTCGACAAAACGCTCATTTTGTGGCTGGGGCGTTTCTCCGAACGCAAAGATCCGCTCGCCGCGTTGGAGGCATTCCGCCGCGTGAACGGCGACGAGGCGGTACTCGTCTTCGCCGGTGAAGGTCCGCTGGAAACCGTGTTGCGGGAACGCATTTCGGAAAGCGGCTCCTCGAATAGGGTATTCGCCCTCCCCTTCGTGCACGACGTGCGCGAAGCGTTGGCGGCCGCCGACGCACTTTTGTTGACGTCGCGGGAGGAATCGTTTGGACTGGTATTGGTAGAGGCCGGCGCGATGGCGAAACCCGTCGTCGCTACGGCCACGCAGGGTCCGCGGGAAATCGTTTCCCACGACCGAACCGGGTTGCTCGTGCCGCCCGGTGATCTCGGGGCACTCGTCGGGGCATTGCAGCGGGTGATCGCCGATTCGGCATTGCGGGCGCGGTTGGGGGCGGCCGCGCAAGAGCACGTTTGGGCCGAGTACGATCCCGCGCTGTACGTCGAACGCCTGCAATCTCTTCTGGAATCGGCCGCATCGGGCGGGCTGCCATGACGAACGAACGTCCCCAAACAAACAGCGTGCAAACCGACGCTGCCGACGATACACCTTGTGTAG
>CAYVVR010000730.1:0-1979 GCA_964454655.1 uncultured Planctomycetaceae bacterium
GTGTCGAACGACTGATTCTTGGTGGAAAGGTCGAGATCAACGGGTCGCTCGTGCGCGAACTCGCCGTGCGCGTGAATCCGGACAGCGATGAAATCCGCGTTGATGGCCGACTGCTGAACTTGCCACGCGCGGTACGGGTGTTCCGTTACTACAAGCCGCGTGGGGTGATTGCATCGCTCGACGATGAAAAGGGGCGTCGGGATCTGAGCGCAGTGGCACGAAAGCTGCCGCCAGGCTGCCGTCCCGCGGGACGACTGGACCGGAACAGCGAAGGCCTGATTCTATGGTCGAACGATGGTCGGATCATCGAGGCCCTGACGAGTCCCGCAACCGGGTGCGAAAAAGTCTATCGCGTGACCGTGGCCGGCCATCCATCGGAGGCGGCGCTCGACGCATTGCGCGCGATGGCAACACTGCCGGATGGGACGGCATTGCGCTATCCCGTACAGATTCGCGTAACCGCGCGGCGCGGTGGGCGAACCGTTCTCGAGTTTGAATTGCGAGAAGGTAAGAACCGCCAGATCCGGCAGATGTGCGAAGCCGCGGGTCTCGATGTGCGCCGGCTGGTCAGAATTCAGCATGCAGGCATCAATGTGTTCGGGCTTCCACCGGGAACCGTACGCGCGTTGTCTGTCAAGGATGTGCGGCAGCTCAGTCAGCGGCTGGGGCTTGAGCCGGATTCCTGAGGCGATGGTGCAGGCGTCTGTGGGCTTGCGCGCACATCGAAATGCCAGGCGAGTGTGGTGTCGACTGTAAACGCGCGCTGTTGCTGCCCGCCGAAGCCGAGGCTGGCGCTGAGGGGGCCGTAGCGCCAGCGCAGCGCGCCGCGCAGCACCGTGTCCATCAGATCGGATCGTTGTGTCTTTATGCCGGTGTCATCGAACCACGTCCATCGCATGCCCTGGTCGACGCGCAGGCCGGCGTACACGATGAAAGGTGAGCGCGTCTCTGTGCCTCGGGAGCGAATCAGCTCATTCGACCATTCGATGGCGAGATTCGGTGCGATGGTTTCGAATTGCGGCGAACGAATCCATGGAAAATGCGCCGAAACGAAAACCGCTGAGCGCCGCGCGGATCCCGGCAGCAACTGAAGACTCACGCCGATCGCCGGCAGCGCAATGTTCATCTGGGGCTCGTGGCGAAAGCTGGCATCCAGGCGGACGCGATTTCCGACGGTTAGCCAGGTTTCAAGCGCGACACTGTGTAGCTGGCCGACGCCGCCGGTTCTCCAGGCGTCCCAGGCGTCATCACGCCCGTGTCTCAGTTTCAGAAAGCGATGATCGAATGCGATGACAGCGCGTTCCCATTCCGTGCCGTAGTGGTGCAGGCCCATGGTCTGGACGGTCAGCGTGCCGATGTCCCGCTGTATCGTTGCCCACTGCGGGGCATCGGGTGCGCCAGGTGCGGCAGTCGGCCACAGGCTCAGGATGGCGAGCAAACATAGCCGCGCACGGCCGTGACGGCGCACAGGAACGTTCAGTTTGGACAGGAGGGCGATGATGCAGCTTCGCAGGGTCCATCCCACGCATCGTCGAATGGCAGTCCAGCTTCGCCACCCAGGTCGACATAGACCGGATTAACGACAGCGAATGGTGGCAACCCAGCGCCATTCCCATCGAGCGCAACAGGGAACAGTCCAGCCTCTCCCCAGGCACGTGCGGCAAACCAGAGGTCGGTTGTCTCGGCGGCGGTCAGCGTTGTCGCGGTGATCCTGCGAGTCCAGTTCCAGGTCAGCTCCACATATTGGCCCGATGTCGCCGTTGTCGCACTGCCGTGGTCGGAGACGACGATCGGTGTGCTGGTAATGGCGGCATTCCAGGCGGCTTCGGTAATGCTCCAGGACGCCGCGGTCACTGTAGAAAGATCCGCCGTCGCCGCTGTCACGAATGCGGCTGTATCGAAGAGTTCAACCCGGTCAAGCCTCGCCCACGCGGGACTACGGATGGTAATCGTGGCCGTCAGGTCGAGTGCAAAGGATG
>CAYVVR010000731.1:0-1963 GCA_964454655.1 uncultured Planctomycetaceae bacterium
TCCCGCAGGGATTCGATTGTCTCGGGCCACAGGGGACAACGCCGCTCGATGCCCGTCTTAGGCCGGGGAAAGTCGATCCAGCCACGTTGCAAGTCTACAGCCGAAACAGGGAGTTGGGCGCAATCGCTGTTTCCGAACCCGCAATTGACCGCCAACAGAATCATGGCCCGCAGGGGTTGCCGGGCCGTGTCAATCATTAGGCGAATTTCATCGGCAGAGAACAATTTCGGGCCTTGTGCCGCCCGATGCCGGCGTATGACGTGCTTGGCCGGTCCCTTAAAAGTCGGTCCGAACCGTAACGGCTGGTCAATCAATCCAGCTTCATACCCGTAGCGGAAAACGCTGCGTGTTTGCTGGATCAGTTTTCCTACCCGAATCGGGCCGCCACGCTTTGTAAACGCTTGCCGAAGTCGCTCGAAGTCGTCTGGGTGCAAACTCGCCACGGGCCGATTGCGACCAAGCACAGAAACGACGATCCGCATGGTGTCGCGGTAGTCGGACCAGGTGCGTTCGCTCAGCTCGCCGGCCTCGACACGTTGCCGTTTCAGGTGTAAGAAGCGGTTGGCTAGTTCTTCAAGAGTCAACCCCTCGGCCCGTGGTCGCGGGGTACGACCGGCAAGCAGGTCGTCTTTCACTTCCAGCCATTGGGCAAGCGCCTTTTGGCCGTCGGGGTCGTCGGCGATCCGGCCGAAATAATAATGCTTGCCGCGAACCTTCTTGCACCATCGACCAGTCGCATGTTTGAAGAGAGGGAATGAGGGGTGGGGTTTGGTCGATTTACCACGTGAGGAACGTTTGCTAGAATTGCTCATGGGCGCCACCTCCGTCGCGCAATGGGTGTAGGTGGTGTCTTGGCACCCGTCGGCCCGCTACCGGCGGGTGCTTTTGCTGAAAGTCAAGCTAACAGGTGTCACTTGTGGTGTCAACCTACAGAGACCACAAGAGACACAAACACCGTAACCCACCGATATTTAGAAGGTTGCGCCTGTAGCTCAGGGGATAGAGCGGCGGTTTCCTAAACCGTAGGTCGGAGGTTCGAATCCTCCCAGGCGTGCTTCTGGTTTACCCTCACGCAAGGCAACTACGACGGCCGTTTCCTCTGGGCGATCACGACGCCCCGGCATAGAAAAATCGCTTCGACGGCGGGGTTGCTTGTTTGTTGCGATGCGATGCCTACGCGACCGGCCACCGTGTCTTGCGGGAAGTTGAGCGAGATTCCTGCCAAGCAGGCTTTCCGTGTTGCCGTGATAGCCGGTCTTCTTCGCCAAACACGTTTCGCTCGTCCAATATGCTCCCCGCTGCGTATCTCCCATTCGCATGGTCCCTCGCTCACGGCCGGCGCGCACGTTCCGTCCCCTGCCGCATTGCCTCGCAACCGCGTGATACGTTCCGCCTCACTTAGCCTGGGCTTGGCTTTTTCGCCTGTCTCCGGCGCGTTTCCAAGCAAAAATTGACGCGAGCCGTCGCGACAACCAGAATATGGCTACACGGCGAAGTGGGGGATACGATCCGACGTGCCTCCCACTTTGTGCCGTGCCTCAACGAGACTTCGTCGATATTGCAGAACCAGGAGATTGAATCAATGTCGCTGAACCGTCGTGAATTGTTGGCCACCGGCGCAGCCGTTTCTGCCTTGGCGTTGAGTCGGTCGGTTCTTGCTCAACCGGCACCGGAACCGAAACCCGGCGCACAATTGAAGCTGTCGAGTCAATTGGGCGTCATTCCCGGCAAGAGCCTCGAAGAAAAACTCGCCAAGATGAAGGCTTGGGGATTCGACGCGGTGGAACTTCCCGGCGACGTCGCGGCCAAGGGAGAGACGTACAAGAAAGCTGCCGACAACGCCGGATTGAAGATCAGCGCCGTTTGCTGGGGCTCGTGCGGCGGCAAGTTGGTCTCAGAAGACGAAAGCAAGCGAATCGACGGCATCAAGCAGCTTAAAGAAACCTTGGCAGCAGCCGGTGAA
>CAYVVR010000732.1:0-1960 GCA_964454655.1 uncultured Planctomycetaceae bacterium
AAGATACCGTCGCGTACTATAGCGGCCCGGACGGCAAAACCCAGGTCGCCGCCAGTAATCGGGTTTTCGTCTACAGTCCGCGATTCGGTGCCGTGCGTCAAGTCGTGAGCATGCAACAAGATGAACAAGCCGTCGGATTGCAAGGTTTCCGCCGTGGCGAAAGCGTCCACGGACAACAATTCAACGCCCTGGTGGCCTCCAACAAGAGTTATCTCCAGTCGCTTGGTGCGCGCGGCCGATCGGGCATCGGTATGTTCGAATCGCGCATGCAAAACGGAGCGTTCTCCTCGGTGCTGACGCCGGAGGGATTCGCCAACGACTACAAAGCCCACGAAAACTTCAACCTGATTCGCTTCGGGCGACTCGAAGGCGACGACCTGCCGCTGTTGGCCCAGTACGCCGAGGCGGCTCGCATTTGGTCCGACAACCAATCCGTCGGTGTAACGATCAATCACCAGGCAGCGACGGTCGACACCGCCGCAGAAGGCGTGCATTCGGTCTTCAGCATCGAAACCAAGACAGGCACGGCCAAATTGCGCGTGACGAAGGTCGCCTCGACGCAAGCCGCCCAACCCGGCGACGTGATCGACTTTACCATCCGCTTCGACAACGTCGGGACCGCCGTGTTGAACGATATCGTGATTACCGACAATCTCAACACGCGACTCGAATTCGTGCCCGGCTCGGCGCAGTGCAGCGTGGAGGCCGAATTCGGGATGCAGCCCAACGAAGAAGGCTCGTCCACCTTGGCGTGGGCGATCAAGCAGCCGCTCAAACCCGGCGATGGTGGAATCATCCGATTCCAATGCAAGGTTCGTTGAGCCGGCCGCCGGCTCGGCCGGTCATCTTGATTCAATCGACTTTTCGCGCGTGAACCACGCGCGGCAGCCGGGCCAAGTCGGGAATGATCCGAACGAGCTCCCAACGCGGGTGATTTTGCACGAGGCCCTCGACCCGGTCACGAATCATCGGGCTGATTTCGAAAAAGAATTCGCCCTCCGCCTTTAGACGCTCGGGAAGCGTATCCAATAAGCGTTCGATGATCTCCGTTCCCTCGGGGCCGCTCACCAAAGCGACGCGAGGCTCATAGTCCCGAACTTCCGGCGAGAGCGATTCCATCTCCGACTCGCGCACATACGGCGGATTGGAAACCCCGATATCGAAACGTGCATCGGCCTCGACGGCCGACAACAAGTCGCTTTCCACGAAGCGAATTCGCTCGGCCACGCCGTGCGTTTCGGCATTCTTCCTCGCCACCTCGAGGGCATCGCGAGAGATGTCGACGGCCGTCACCTCGGCCTGGGGCAAGTGTTTGGCCAGACACACGGCCAAAACGCCGCTTCCCGTTCCAATGTCGCAGATGCGAAGACTGCGTGCGTTGCCGGTCGCGAGACGATTCTTGGCGGCTTCCAGGGCGGCGACGACCAAGAACTCGGTTTCGGGACGCGGAATCAACACCGCGGGAGTCACCGCAAACTTCATAGAGAAAAATTCGCGGTAGCCGACCAGGTAAGCCACCGGCACACCGCGTGCCCGCTTTTTGACGAGTTCTCGAAACACGGCGCGCGGCTGCTCCGCGATCTCTTCGTCGAATCGCGTGTACAAAAAGATACGCGCACAACCGAGACTATGTGCCAAGAGAATCTCGGCGTCGAGCCGCGGGCTGGTGGAACCATGTTCCTGGAAATAGCGGGTAGTCCATTCAAGAAGCCGCCCGATCGTCCATGATTCCGTGCCGCCCATCAAATCCGTCCCGTCAATTGAGCGGTCCAAAGGCCGACCGCAACTCTTGGCGCTCGTAGTCCAGAATTGCTTCGATCACCGGATCCAGGTTTCCGGCGAGAATTTGATCGAGCTGGTACAGGGTGAGACCGATCCGATGATCGGTGACGCGGTTTTCGGGAAAGTTGTAGGTTCGGATGCGCTGGCTTCGGTCGCCGGACCCGATTTTACTTTTGCG
>CAYVVR010000733.1:0-1959 GCA_964454655.1 uncultured Planctomycetaceae bacterium
TCGTATGTGTTGAACCAAGCCCAACGGGCAGCCGACAACCACTTCCCGATCTTCGCGATCAGCATGGGGTTGGGTGCCGATCACTCCCTCATGGCCGACGTGGCGGAGATATCGGAAGGACGTCATTTCCCGATCACCGGCGGGGCGACGGTCAACGACTACAGCGACGACCTGATCCAGGCCTTCCGCGAAATCGCCGATCACCGGCCGCTCGTGCTGGTGAAGTAGCGTTCGATTAGGTTCGGACGCCGCAGCCCGAACCGACTCGTTTCCTCTGCGAGTTCTCGACAGGCGCGACTCTCCGCCGGCGCCGGTTCCGTTCGCGGGACGGGTTGTCGGTGGAGAGCTTTCGTTTTCCACACGCTAGAAGATTTGCGCCGAAGGCGATCTCACCATTGCCGGCAACAGGTGTGTTGCACGCCGTTCACCAAGGCCGATAGGTGAAGGTTTCGATTTCCAAGGCGGCGAGCTCGTCGATCAACGCTTGCGGCGTTTGAGGACGACGCAGCGGATCTTTCGCCAACAGGCGTGCTACGAAGCGGGCGACCTTGGCGGGCACGTGCGGGGCAAACGATCGGACGCTGGGGACGGGCCGATCGCGAAATTGCTCGACCAGCTCTTTGAGGTCTCGGGCCCGATACGGTAAGCGACCGGTGAGCATGCGGTACAGCACCACGCCGAGACTGTAGAAGTCGCTGCGGATGTCCGCTTCCCACGCAGCCAACACTTGCTCGGGGGCCAGGTAGTTGCACGTTCCCATGATGCGCCGCGTCGCCGCCGAAGAAACCTCGTCGAGGCGACGCGCGAACCCCAAGTCGATGACGGTGGTGTGTCCCTCTTCGGTCACCAAGATGTTTTCCGGCTTGAGATCGCTGTGAACGTATCCGGCCGTAAACAAGGCATCGAGTGCCTCGGCAGCTTGCCGGACGATCCAGAGAGCCGTCGGAACGTCGAACGGACCGTGCGTGCGAAGCTGCGATTCGAGGGTCGTCCCTTGCAAGCAAGGCATGACCAGATAACGCGGCGGTGTGTCGAGCTGCGATGCCAGCACGGGCACCAAGTGCGGATGGGAAACCCGGCGACCGACCGTCGCCTCACGGTGCAGCAATTCGACGGCGCGTTGATCGTGCATCCACGCGTCGCGCAAGATCTTCACCGCATACATGGCCGGGCGATCGTCGTCGGCACCGGCGGGGCGTGCGCGATAGATGGCCGTGATCGGCCCGATGGCAATCGGCGAAACCAAAACCCAACCGCCCACCCGAATTCGGTTGGCGCGAGGAATCCCCGACGTTGGTGAGACGATCGCTTTCGCCATCTTTCGAACACTCGACGAGAAGGTAGAAGACGCTAATGGTCTATCTCTTCCATCGGTCGGCATTCGGGCGAAAACGAAACGCTTCGCGATCGCGCAATTCGACCGTGCAAGGCTCTACAACCCGCTCATCCGGCGCGATGCGCACCACACGTCGGGCCGAACGCAACAGCATCGAGACGCGTCGGCGAAAGGACGGCTTCCAAGAGATACCAATCAGCCGCCGATGGCTGCCAAGGCCTCCCGAGCCGCTTGGCGGACGGCCGGATTCGGATCGTCGACCAGCTTCTGAACGGCCGACTTGGCCGGTGCAGCCTTTGCTTTCAAACTGGCCAGCGCCCGCAAGGCTTCTTCACGAACACCGGGAATGTTCGAGTCCAGGCGTTCGACGAGTTGAGGAAGCACGAGTTTGGCGACGTTGTCGTCGTTCGGTACGCTGTGCGCCAAGGCACACGATGCAGCGAATTCGAGGAACGAGTCGGCACCGCCGATGCACGCGAGCAAATCGTTTTTCGCGTCGGCCGCTTCGGTGCCCATCCGGCAGATTGCATAACACGCCGCATAACGCACGTTCATGTCACGATCTTTGAGGGCCTTACGTACCGCGGGTAGTGCCGGCTTGGCATCGGGACCGATGGCCCCCA
>CAYVVR010000734.1:0-1957 GCA_964454655.1 uncultured Planctomycetaceae bacterium
CCGTAGAATTGCTCGGCCAAGTAAACGGGGCGTTCGTCACCGGTTCCCAAGGAAGGATCACCGAAGTAAGCCAGTACGACCGCCGCCGGTTTCGCCCTTCGAGAAATGTGGCAACTGTAGACGCCCTCGAAACTTTCCCAGGCAGCAACGTTTTCTTCGGGGGTGTCTTTCAACCAAAGATATTCGGCATTCCAGCCTTCTTCGGTAAAGGCAGGCGGCCACGCTTCGGCACCGGAATAAGCAAGGACTTCGGTGACACCGACGTTGCGTTGCAGTTCGACGGGCAACAAATCGCGAATCACCTTACAATCGGGATCCTGCGTCCAACCTCCCAACGCAGTTCCCATGTGGACAACTCCAGCCTCGACGATCAACCCGCCGCCTTGTTGGGCCACCCATTGTTCAAGCAAACGTTGCCCATCGGGCGGAACCTGTTTCCAGTCGGGATCGAAGGCGAAAATCACGTCGTACTCGGCCAACTCGGCAAGACTCGTCGGAAATCGATCGAGAATCCGCTTTCCTTCTTGCGACATGCCCGGCTGTCCCGTTTGCAGTAAAATGTCCGGCTCGATCGTCGGATCGCGCCACAGAACGCTGCGGGCAAACTGATAATCTCGCGTGGGACCACCGGCGAACAAGAGCACGCGATTACGCCGGTCCACCACTTCAACGGGAACCTCGACGAAATCGTCCGAAGCATCGCCGCCGGCCTCCGACCGAATTCTCAAACACAAAATGAACTGTCCCAAATCGGTAAACACGTGTTGGAAGGGAACAGAGACCAACGCTTCGGCCGGTAACGTGACACGCTGGGTCGCAATCTGTTCGCCGGTACCTGTGTCCTCGGCTTTTGATCCGGGACGCACCAGCAATTCGACATCAACCGAAGCCCCTTCGGCCCGCACGTGTCGAAGGAGGCCCGTAATACGACACGGATCGCCGGGATAAATGCGCTTCACCACTTCCAATCGTTCGACGCCGACGTTCCGCGGCTGATCGGTTTGCCCGATGCCCAACGTGTACACCGAAGTTTTCAAGCGATCGAGCATACCGGGATCGTCGGCCGACACGCCCGCATTCGAAGCGCCGTCGCTGATCACGAAAACAGCGGCGGCGGGATGATCTTGCGTCTGTTCCGCCAAGTGCGCCAGTGCGTCTCCCAATCGTGTCTCTTCGCCTGAAGGCGACAGGTCGTCAAGCCAATCGGGCGGCGTATCGCCAACGGCGCGAGTGTCCGAATCTTGGCTTTTCTCGGCCAAGCGAGGCAACCGGCCGATTTCTTTCAGTTCGCGATCAAAACGAAACAGCCGCACTTCGTGCCGTCGGCGAAGCGTTTCCAGGAAAGACGGTTGCGACAACGTGTCGAGGGCTCGCGTCAGTCTTGCGGTGCCCGTTCCCGAGTCGGGCGAGCCGTCGGCGATCGACATGCTCGAGCTGGTGTCGATCAAAATATCGACATGCGAGGATTGCAACGTCTCGCGCTCACGGTGAATCCCCGGCTCAAGCCACAACAGGAAGAGTCCGATCAATACCACCGCACGCAAGAACGTCAACAACTTGGCGGCAACAGGTTTCAGTTCGACCGCATCTTTGCGATACATCCAAAAGGCGTATGCCAATGCAGCCGCCAACGCAAGGCCGGGCAACCACCAATCGCTCGGCTGTTCGATGCGTCCCCAGCGGAACGTCGAACGCACGACGCTTTGAGCCAACAGCGGAACAAGGGCGTCGATCATCGTCGTTGCCCTCCCGCCGCGACCGGCTCACTCGGATGATAACTCGCCCACCGAGCCGCTGCTTGTTCCAACAGCACGAACGCAACCAACAAGTAAAACACGGTGCGAGCCGGAGTCCCCGAATGATCCTCGGTGACCGCAGTTGCTTCGGCGGCCGGGATGAACGCGTCGACCAGCGAGCCGAAGTCCCGGACAACGTCGCCGGAAGAAAGGAGCGTCAT
>CAYVVR010000735.1:0-1955 GCA_964454655.1 uncultured Planctomycetaceae bacterium
CCTCTTTCCTTTGCAATCAGAGGTGGCTCGAATGAAGGATCGTCGTTTTGCGGTTGCGGCCTGTCGGTGGTGCATTCTGTTTGCCGTCGTTTGCGCTGCGGCGATCGCCGGAACGCGATCGTCGATGCGTGCTGCGGAAATCGATCGCATCGACAACGGCGGTTTCGAAGAGGGAACGCGCGGTTGGCTACCCGACGCCAGGCACGAGCTTGTCGACGATACCGCGATTGCCCACACGGGATCGCGTTGTTTGACGGGAGAAGTGACCGGCCCGCGTCAGGCGCTCACGTTGCGGAAGAGGATCGCCGTCAAAGCGGGCAACCGCTACGAGTTTCGCGTGTGGGCGAAAGCGACCGGGAAGACGAAACTCGTTTTGTGGCTGGTTTCGCCCGGCGAGACCACTCGCAAGAACGTCATCGCCTGGGAAAATCTCCCCAACCGTTGGAAAGAATATCGCGTCCCTTTGTCTTTCCCACGCGACGGGACGGCCGAACTGCAAATCATTGCGCCGAGTTCGCACGATGCCCCTCCGGGACGCATTTGGATCGACGACGTCCGACTGATCGAAACCGAAATGCCGCCGCTTTTGCGACTGTCGGAAGAGGGAATCTTCAACGACGAGCCGAGTTTCGGCGTGACGCAATCGGGGGCCGTCGTCGCCGCCTGGAACGCGTTTTACGACAATACCGACCATCTGGCGATGGCCCGGTTGGAACCGGCATCCGGATCCGGGTATCGTGTCGCACAACGTTGGGAGGTCTTCGGCGGCAAAGGGGAGTATGTGCTTGCTCCGAAAGCCGTGTCGGCAGGCGATTCGGTTGCCGTGCTGGCCGCGGTGGAAAAGGAAAAGAACTGGGATATCCAGGTCGTTTGGCCGATGGCCGACGGTTCCGTTCATTGCGTTCCGGTTACCTCCGATGCGGCCGTCGATACCGATCCCGCGGGCGCGGCACGTGACGGCAAACTATTCATCGCGTGGGAAACCAATCGAAACGGTCATCGCGGCGTGGCGTTTGCCGTGCTCAAGGGGGAGAACGTTTCCGAGCCGGTGGTGATCAGCCAAGAGGGTGTGTCGGCATACGATCCGACGATCGCGATCGCCGAAGATGGAACGGTGGCCGTCGCGTGGCATGCCTTTGTCGAGAACAATTACGACATCTACTGGCGGCGCTTAAAGGCGGGCAAGTGGGGAGCGATCGAACGACTCACGACGGCTCCCACGATCGATCGGCATGCCGTGCTCGCGGTTTCGAACGGTACGTGGTGGTTGGCTTACGAAAACGCGCAGGTGAAGGAATACCACGTCGGGGCCACGAATCAACGCCGATTGGTCCTTGCCCGCATCGGTGGCGACGGCTTGGAGACGTCGGCCGATTTCACCGAGTCGCCGTTGTGGCAACGCTGCGAAGGGGCCTCGCTTGCCGCCGACGGTCAAGGACGCATTTGGGTGGGATATTTACGTCCTCGTCTTCCTCGATCGGGCTGGGAAGTCTGGCTGACATGCTTTCACGGTTCCGGCTGGATGAAGCCCGTGCCCGTGGCGAACGGGAAAGGACTCGATCGCCCGCCGACGATCGCAGCCGTCGACGGTCGGATTCTCGTGGGGTTCCAGATGGACGATTTGCCGAACAGTTGGACCGACGTCGATTTGACGGCCAAGGCCGAAAGCCACATTTACCTGGCGAACACCAAAATTGCGGGCGTTCCGCCGGTGGTCGCGGCGCGTTTGACCCGGTGGGAAGAACCCGACGACGTGTTCGCACCGGCAGAACTACGAGTCGAACACGGCGAGGACCGGCCGACGCCGACGATCGAGTACCAAGGGCAGACGTTGAAGCTGTTCTTCGGCGATTTGCATGAACATACCGACGTGTCGGTGTGCAACCGGCTCGGCGATCAGACGATCGACGAGAGCTACCAGCACATGCGCGATATTGCGCGACACGACTTTGCTT
>CAYVVR010000736.1:0-269 GCA_964454655.1 uncultured Planctomycetaceae bacterium
GGAACGCGTCGTTGAAGGCGAACGTCTCGCGCCGGAAGATGCCGTCGAACTGCTAACCCACGGCGACCTGCCCACCTTGGGCGAGGCGGCCGACACCGTCTGTCGTCGCCTGCATCCCGAAAACTACCGCACGTTCAACATCGACCGAAACATCAACTACACCAACATCTGCGTGGGTGGTTGCCGCTTTTGCGCGTTTTCGCGACCCGCCACCGCCGACGACGCCTACACGATCGAACGCGACGAACTCTTCCGCAAGATCGAAGAAA
>CAYVVR010000736.1:279-1953 GCA_964454655.1 uncultured Planctomycetaceae bacterium
CAAGGCGGCATGAATCCGAAGCTGCCCTTGAGCTGGTACGAAGACCTGCTTCGCGCGATCAAAGAACGGTTTCCGCAAATCAACATCCACGGCTTCGGTCCGGCCGAAATCGCCTTCTTCGCCGATCAAACGAAGCTTTCGATCGAAGAGGTACTCAGGCGTCTTCGCGACGCAGGCCTTGGCAGCTTGCCCGGCGGCGGCGCCGAGATCCTCGTCGATCGCGTGCGTTCCCAATTGAGCCGCTACAAGGTCGATGCCGACGGCTGGCTGGAAGTGTGCCGCACGTGGCACAAGATGGGCGGACGCGGTTCGGCCACGATGATGTTCGGACACATCGAAACGCCCGCCGACCGCATCGAACACTTGCGGCGTCTGCGGGAACTTCAAGACGAAACGGGCGGCTTTACGGCGTTCATCTGCTGGACGTTCCAACCGGCGCACACCGAATTGGCCCACCTGCGCAAGGTCGGCTCGTTCGAATACCTCAAGACGCTCGCCGTCGCCCGCCTGTTCCTCGACAACTTTCCCAACATTCAGGCAAGTTGGGTCACGCAAGGGCCGCGTGTGGGCCTGCTCGCCTTGCGATTCGGCGCGAACGATCTGGGCAGCCTGATGATCGAAGAAAACGTCGTCGCCGCCGCCGGCACCAGTTTCCGCATGAGCGAACGCCAAATGCGGCGCACGATCGAACAAGCCGGATACGTCCCCAAGCGGCGAAACGTCTTCTACGAGTTGCTCGAATAACCGGATCGGCGAACCGGCCGGTCAATCTTCGGGACGCCACGGCATCGGCCCGCCGGGTTTCGGCTCGAGGAACTTCGCCCCGACTTCCTTGTACCACGCGTGCAGCTTCCGCCGCATGTGTTCGACGCGGTCGGGCATCTCGGCTGCCAAGTCGTGCCGCTCACCGATATCGTCGGCCAGGTTGTACAAGTGGACGCGGCCGTCTTCGAATCGTTCGATCAACTTGTAATCGCCCATGCGCACGGCGCCGCCGGGAAATCCGCCCTGGTTACTGTAGTGCGGATAGTGCCAGTACAACGCCTCGCGTTCGATCGTGCCCGACTGCTTCAACAACGGCACGATGCTCACGCCGTCACGATGCTGCTCGGGACGCAACGGCAACCCGGCGATATCGAGAATCGTCGGATAGAAATCGGTGCTGATGACGGGCGTCTTGCAAACGCTTCCCGGCTTCGTCACGCCGGGCCAACGGACGATCCACGGTTCGCGGATGCCGCCTTCGTACAACCATCCCTTGCCGCCGCGCAACGGCAGGTTCGAGGTGGGCAATCCCTCGGAAGTCGATAGACCGCCGTTATCCGACATGAAGAAGACGACCGTGTCGTCGGCGAGGCCCAGCTCGTCCAATTTCGCCAACAAGCGGCCGACGTTCGTGTCCATGCTCTCGACCATCGCCGCGTAGGTGGCATGCGCTTGCAGCGTGCGGACCCGGCGAGGCCGATCGGTAGGCCACACTTGTTCTTCTTCGGCAAAGGCTTCCTTGTCGACCAGGCCCAACCGCTTTGCCTTTTCTTCGTATTTCTTCACCAACTCGGGCGGCGCCTGAAGCGGGGTATGCACCGTGTGAAACGCCAAGTACACCAGGAACGGTCGATCGCGGAACTGTTCGACGGCCCGGATGGCCTCGTCGGTCAAGCGTTTCGTCAGGAA
>CAYVVR010000737.1:0-1944 GCA_964454655.1 uncultured Planctomycetaceae bacterium
TCGAAAAGGTACGCACCGCCGATGATCTTTCGGTATTCGGGCCAGTTGCGGTGCGCCCCGAGGTTGTGATGGAGGGCGACCAATCCGATGCCGCGTTCGAGAAGGGCCACGAAGTTCTCTCGCTGCTTGGGGCTAAAAGCAGGAACCATATCGTATCGCGCGATCACGTCGAATTTTGTCTCCAGCCCCGGGGCGAGTCGGTCGGCCTCTTCGGGCAAGACGGCTTTTTCATAGCGAATGCCCGGCAGCGAGTCCCACATCGCGAAAAATTCTTTCTCTTGGAATCCGTGTCCACCCACCGTCAAGAGAACGCGAATCGGTTCGGCGGCCATGACCGCGTGCGTTCCGACGGCGAACCAGATGACGGCGGCGATCGCCCCCAACACGAGCCCCCGAGACGGTAGACGCACGAATCGAAGTCGCTCGGTGGGGAGTCGGTGCAGTGGATTGTGTCTTGTCGACATGGTTCGTGCTCCAGGGATCGAACGGGGAAACGCGTGGAAAACGACTTCGGCTTGGGGGAGGCCGCAACGTACGGGGCGGGATTACACCCGACAGCGGCGGATTCCCGTACGTCGAACGGCTGCGATTTGTTTATGATAATCGTGTGAAGGCGATCGTGCACGCAAGGGGGACATCGATTCAACCGGAGCGGGAAGTCGTCATGACGCAAGTGCTGCTGGTCAACATGCCGTTCGCCAACCTGCGATGGCCGAACTTGGGAATCAGTTTGTTGGCGGCAGCAACGCAACGACGGGGGATTTCGTGTCGGGTCGCGTATTGGTGCTTTGATTTCGCCGAGCGAATCGGATTGCCCGCCTATCATTGGATCGCCGACCATTTCGCCTTCGTTTTGGGCGGTGAGCGCTTATTTGCGAAACACTATTTTCCCGATGGACTGCCCGACGATGATGCCTATTTTCGCGAGGTGCTCGCACCGGCCGACTCCGAGTTGACGCGGGACGAATTCGCCGAATTGCTGCTTCTGGAACGACACGTTCCCGAATTCGTCGAATGGTGCGCAAACCAAGTTCCTGCGGAATGTCGCGTCGTCGGGTTCGCCGCTACCTTTCAGCAAACGTTGCCGTCCCTGTGCGTCGCCCGCGAATTGAAGCGACGACGCCCCGAGATCGTGATTGCTTTCGGCGGTGCCGCCTGCGAAGAGGAAATGGGCGTCGAGTTGTTTCACCGGTTTCCCGAGATCGATTTGCTGTTTCTCGGCGAGGCCGACGATACCTTCCCCGACGCCGTCGAGGCCGTGTTGCAAGGCGAGCGGGTGCGCAGTGGCCCCGGCGTGTTGAGCCGCATGACGGAACGATCTGTCCCCGAGAGAGCGGCGGCGAGTCCTTCGGATGCCCCTTTGCCGATGAAGGCCGACGATGCATGCCGGCGGCTTACCGTCGAACAGCTCGATCGACTGCCGTATCCCGACTTCGACGACTATTTCGCCCGTTTCCGGAACAGCGCTTTTCGCGGCGAATTCGAGCCGTTGATCGCCTTTGAGATGTCGCGCGGGTGTTGGTGGGGAGAGAAGCATCATTGCTCGTTCTGCGGCTTGAACGGGACATCGTTGGCCTATCGCAGCAAATCGGCCGACCGCGTGATCGATGAATTGAAGTCCCTTGTGTCGCGTTACGGCGTAGAGCGCGGATTCGCCGCCGATAACATTTTCGATTTTCGATATCGCAAGAGTTTGCTACCAAAGCTCAAAGAATCGCCGCTCCGGTTTCGCTTTGTGTGCGAAATGAAGACGAACTTGACGCGACAGCACGTTCACGAGTTGTTGGAAGGCAAGCTCGGGGCTGCACAACTGGGAATCGAAACGTTTTGTACCGACGTGTTGCGTGAGATCGGCAAAGGGGCGACGGCACTGCACAATCTTCAGGCGTTGAAATGGTTTTCCGAGGCCGGGATCGAGGTGAAGTGGAACATCCTATACGGGTT
>CAYVVR010000738.1:0-1937 GCA_964454655.1 uncultured Planctomycetaceae bacterium
GGAAAACCAGCGGCGCCCGAGCGAGTAGGGCACGGGGAGCGAGCCTCGCTTGCGAGCGTTGGCGATGCACCCTTCGGCCGAGGGCATTCACGACGCTGTCGGAACCCCCGTGCGTCATGAGCGTGCCGTCGTGGAATGGATGAAATGTACCGCTTGTAGGGGGCTCGCGTTCGCGACAAGTTCGGTGGTGCCGACGCAAACGTTGTTGAATTCGGAGGTTTGGCGAATTAGGATAGACTAGAGTGAGTTGCCGGGCATGCCATGTGCGCCGGTAGATGGATTCATGCTCCCTCCCTAGAGTGAGGGGGAGGAACTTTTCCGGCCTTCGGTGCGTCTTTTCTCCAGAACTTTCGACCGGTGGAGAGTCGACGCTTCGTGGTCATATTTTCTTCGGACCGTACACGTCGATACCCTGACTTCGGGGACTTGTCGTACAGGAGACGTCTCATGGCAACCAAGCCGATTTGGTTCCGGCTTTGTGGATTGTTCGCGGCAGCCGGAATGTTGTTGGCGACCTCGGCCGCTTGGGCGCAAAGCAACAACGCGCTGTTTGCGAACCGCGCAGTGGGTGGTGTGATGATCGACGCCTCGGGCATGCTTCAGGCGGCTGCGTTGGATGCCCGCGGTGAGATTCGGAAGATTTGGCAGCAGAATCGACAAACGCCTCCGGCCGGGTTGACCGAGGCTGCCGCGAAACGACGCATTTCGTTGAAGAACCTCGAGGCGACGCTTGCCGAGTACGCCTCGCGTGGCGAACCGCTTCCGGAGGCCGTGCAGTGTCTCGGCGGCCTGACCGAGATCGATTATGTGCTTGTCTACCCGGAACAAAACGACATCGTCTTGGTCGGTCCTGCCGAACCGTGGCAAGTCAACGAGAAAGGGGCTTTCGTCGGGGCCGTCTCGGGACGTCCGACGATGTTACTGGACGATCTGATCGTGGCGTTGCGGGCGGTGTTCGCACCGCAACCGGCCGTCTTTAGTTGCTCCATCGATCCCACGGCGGAAGGTTCCCAGCGGCTGCGAGCGTACTTTGCCCAATTGCGGACGCGTCGTGCGTTCCCGCAGGCCGAGCAGGTGAAGGCGGCTTTCGGTCCGCAGGTCGTCTCGGTTCAGGGCGTTCCGGCCGATTCGCACTTCGCTCGGGTGCTGGTGGCGGCCGACTACCACATGAAGCGCATTTCGATGGGCGTCGAGCAGGCCCCGGTGGCCGGTTTGCCGAGCTTCATGCAGTTGGTCATGCAAAGTCGCCGCGTGCCGAGCAACATGTTGCCGCGATGGTGGTTGGCTCCCGATTATCAACCGGTGCTCAAAGATGAAGACGGCATGGCTTGGCACATTCAAAAGATCGGTGTCAAGACGATGGTCGAAGCCGACGTGTTCAATCAGGCAGGCGAACGCGAAACCGGGGCCGAAAAGGTGGATCCCGTCTTCAAGCAATGGGCCGAGCTGATGACTCAACGCTACGAAGAGCTGGCGGTTGCCGAGCCGGTCTTCGGTGAATTGCGAAATTGCATGGAGCTTTCGGTCGTGGCCGCCTGCATCGCCCATGAAAATCTCTTGCAGAAAGCCAATCTCGAGATTCCGACGATGCTCGAGGGCGTCGATCGAGTCACTTTGCCCACACCGAAGCAAGTCGCTCCCGAAACGGTGGCGGGCAAGATCGGTCGCAACTGGGTATTTGCGACCGGCGGCGTGATGATCAACCCGTGGCAGATCGTCACCGAGGCCCAAGTCGATGCCGCGGCCGACGTGCGGGCCCAACTCGGGTACGCGATCGGCGAAAACTGGTGGGCGAACTGATGCCGACCCGCGTGTTCCGCGATCCATGTCGCGGGAACGCTGAATGAACGGCAAAAAACAACAAAAGCGGGACGCCGACGTTACCGTCGCGTCCCGCTTTAGTCGTGAACGGGTGGGCGCGTTACCCCGATCTGACG
>CAYVVR010000739.1:0-1936 GCA_964454655.1 uncultured Planctomycetaceae bacterium
ATGCCTGGAAAACGTCGCCGGCGTTCGAAGCGGCGTTGTTTGCAGGGGTGCTGTTAGGGGCCGGTGACGTGCCGCAGCGCGACTTGCTGGCTGCTTTTTCGCGACACCTGGGTGTTGCCTTCCAAATTCAAAACGACTTGGACGAGTGGGAGCCGGATCCGCACAATAAACGCCTTGCAGGCGGCGATGTTCTCGACGGAAAACCGAACCTGCTTTGGGCGCTGGCACGGTACGCCGGTGCCGATGTTCCGTTCCAGATCGACACGGCCGGAGATTGTTCGGATGACCGACGGCAATCATTGTTGACCGAGATTTGGGAGCGGTATTATCGTGTCGGCGCGATTGATCGGGCCGTCGAGCTCGTCGAGCGGCATCGGACGCGAGCGATCGAACTGGCCGGAGAGGTACGAGACGATCGATTGCGTGAGTTGTTGGAATACTTCGCCGATGCCATGATTCGCAAGGCGAAGTGCGCGTGAACGGCACGAAGCGGCGGCGGAAAAGGCGGGATCGACCGGCGGAACAGCGAGACAAAGGAATGCAGCCAGTCGACCAGTTTCCCGGAACGATCGTCCATTTGATATCGGGCGCCGGCGACCGGTATTGCGGAAGTTGTCTGTTTGCTTCCACCTTGGTGAAGGCATTGCAGGCGGCCGGGTGCCGTAGCGTCGTCTATCCGTTGTACACGCCGGTTCATAGTGATATCCGGCTAGCACCCGACGGCCCGCTTTTCTTTGGCGGCGTGAACGTCTATTTGCAGCAGCGATTCGCGTTGTTTCGCAAGACTCCGCGCTGGTTGGACGCCTGGTTCGACCGTCCGAGGCTTCTCTTGCGGCTTGGGGGGGCTTCGGCTGAAGGTTCCAAAACGACCGGAGACATCTTGCTTTCGATGTTGGCAGGGGAAGAGGGATGCCAGCGGAAAGAGCTGCATCGCTTGTTGCGTGCCTTGGAGGCAAACGAGGTTCCGGCGATCGTTCACTTGTCGAATGCGTTGCTGCTGGGCATTGCCGAAGGGGTGCGTCGGCGATTGGGAACGCCGGTCGTGTGCAGCCTGACCGGTGAAGACGGCTTTCTGGCGACGCTGCCCGGCGCGATCGCAGAACGAGCCCGACGACGGATGACGCAACTCGTCGAGCATGTCGATGCCTTCGTGGCGGTCTGCCCTTCGTACGCAGAACGCATGGCCGCGTTTCTCGATGTGCCGACCGAAAAGGTGCATGTCGTACCGCCCGCGATCATGGTTCCTGACGATTTAGCGGGATACGAGGATCACGGTACCTCACAAGATCGACCGGTTCGAATCGGATTCTTGGGCAATGTGACGCCCGAGAAAGGCGTCGACTTGGCGGTGGAGGCGTTTTGTCATGCGGCTTCCCGACTGCCCGATCGGCGGTTTGAATTGGCGATCGCCGGTCGATTGGACCGGGCATATCGGCGGTTTTGGAAAGGGCTGATGCGTCACTGGAGGGCCGGTCGCAGCGTCGGGCGAATCGTGTACCATGGCGAGTTGACACCGTCACAAAAATGGGCCTTCCTTCGATCGCTCGACTTGATGGTGCTTCCGTCCCGGTATGCCGAGAGCAAGGGGATGGTTATGCTCGAAGCGGCGATGGTCGGTGTCCCGAGTCTCGTGCCGCATCGCGGTGCGTTTCGCGATTGGATCGAAGCGTTGGGCGTAGGATGGAGCTACACCGAAGACACGCCGTCGAAAATCGGTGATCGGTTGGCCGAGATTGTATCCGATCGTGAGGCCTTGGTGCGGTCGCAACGCGAGGTTTGCGACTCGGCAAGGCGGACCTTTACCCTCGAACGGCTTGGGCGAGATATGCGTTTGGTTTACGAAAAGGTCACGGCACGAGGGGGATGATTTCCCTCGCCATGCGACTGCCCGCGGGAAGCGAAGATACGAGTATCGAATGACGCACACGGAACGTTT
>CAYVVR010000740.1:0-1923 GCA_964454655.1 uncultured Planctomycetaceae bacterium
ATTTCGGATCGGGCTCCTGATCTTTCAACCACTGATTGAGTTGGTCGGCGATACGGCCGATCATCTCGCCGCCGTTGAATTCGTGCAAACGATGTAGATCGTTGATTGCTATGTCGAAATAGCGACGGCTTTCGATATGTGCCGCCTGGGCACGCGTGCGAAGTTGTTGCTGCTGTTGCTGCGACGTCGATCGATTGGGGCATCCCGCCGAAAACACGATGCCCGCGAGGCATACGATCGCAACCAACCGAACGGTCGAGCGAACGGACGAACGTCGCGGGGGCCGTTGGAAGGAAACTGGCAAGTGACGCATCACGAGATTTGCTCCACGCATTGACGAAGTTTGACGAGCCCGGAAAGCAGGCTTTCCATCGCGTCGAGGGGAACCATGTTGGGACCGTCGCTTTTTGCGTCGTCGGGAGCGGGGTGCGTTTCAAAAAAGAGCCCGTCCACACCGACGGCGACGGCGGCTCGCGCCAAGAATGGAACCATGTCGCGATTGCCGCCGGAGGTCGTTCCTCGACCGCCCGGTCGCTGCACGCTGTGCGTGGCGTCGAAGACGACGGGAACGCCCAACGAACGCATCACGGGCAAAGCCTGCATGTCGTTGACCAGACGTCCATATCCGAAAAACGTGCCCCGTTCACACAAGAGAATATCACGGCAGCCGACGGCTTCCAGTTTCTCGACCACGTTCGCCATATCCTCGGGAGCCAGAAATTGGCCCTTCTTGACGTTGACCGGTTTGCCCGTTTTGGCGGCGGCGGTCAACAAATCGGTTTGTCGACACAAGAACGCCGGAATTTGGAGCAGATGGCACACGTCGGCGACGGGGGCTGCTTGTGAGGGTTCGTGGATGTCGGTCGTGACGGGCAGCCCTGTTTCGCGATGGACTTCGGCCAAGATTCGCAGCCCCTCATCCAGTCCCGGACCGCGATACGAACGAATGCTGGTTCGGTTGGCTTTGTCGAACGAACCTTTGAAGACGATCGGCAGTTGCAGCTTGTCTCGAAGAGTCGCCAAGTGCCGAGCGACGGTGATCGCCAGGTCTTCACTTTCGAGAACGCACGGCCCGGCGATGATCAACAACGGCTCGCCGGGGCCGCAACGGTAGTCGCCGATGGTCACCACCGGATTAGGCAACGTCCTGCTCCTTGATCCAGGGATGTGCGATCAGAGGATTTCGGCGGGGCGGCTCGGAACGTCCGAACCACAACCGCCGAAGCAAACTTCACCTTCTTTTGCATGGTAACCGATGCAAGACATCTTGTCCGCATCCGAGCAGGAAGAAGATGTTCCCAGCGGGCATCGACGACGGCGGTTGAACGTGAGGCCCCTACTCTTTCGTTTCGGCAGCCGGGCTCTTTTCGGGGATGATCAACCGGACCCGATCGGGAACGATCTCGATTTCCAGCGGTAAACGACCGCCCGGATCGCCGTCCAACTGGTAAGCCAGATCATGCTCCGAGGTAATACGAAACCGCTGGGCGGCGGCAAGCGTGCAGTCGGAAAGACGCACGTGTTGGGCAAATTGCGCAAAAGCAACGTAACGCAAGCCGTGGAACAGTCCGCCTTTGGCCAGTGTGCACAAGTCGAGTAACCCGTCTGTGCCGATGGCTTGGGGGGTGAGCGGAAGCCCCCATGCATATTGCGGAATATTGAAGACGAATGCCCAGCGGCCGACGGCCTCCTGCGGGCCGGCTTCCGAAGTTTCTCCGAAAGTGACGCGAATTTCAGGATAAGGATACGAGGCGATCAAGCGCAAAACGGGGCCCACATAACTGAAATACCCGGCATATCGACCGTTGCGTTGTTGTCGTCGTTCGTGAACGCGACACACGGCCTCGGCGTCGAATCCGCAGCTTGCCACGGCCAGAAACAGCCGCCCGTTCGCGTTTCCTGCATCGAACCGACAAACGCGAC
>CAYVVR010000741.1:0-1920 GCA_964454655.1 uncultured Planctomycetaceae bacterium
GCGTTCGGCCCCGTCGATGTACCACAGCTCGTAGGCGTATTCGCTGGCCGTCTCCGGGTGTAACATCCGCCGAAAACTGTAGTAGAAATCGTCGGCGACGACGGGCGTGCCGTCGGTCCACAGGGCATTGTCCCGCAGATAAAACGTATAGGTCAGGCCGTCTTCGGAAACCTTCCACCGTTCGGCGACCCCGGGCACGGGTTCAAGCGTCTTCGGATGCCAACTACACAATCCCTCGAAGATAGCCCAAATAACGCGTCCTTCGGGCTGCCCCGTCACGATCGCCGGATCGACGGTCTTGATCTCGGCACCGTTGCAGAAAGTGAAATCGGCGCGCTCGATCGAATTGAAGCTGAACGCCCACACGAGCCCGGCAATCACCAGGCCCCCGATGGCGTAAAGAACGATGCTGCGCCAAGTGATCATCATGATTCGGCGGCGGTCCCGATCGACGCTGATGCGTTTTCCTACGACGACCGACCTGCCCAGGGGCGATCGATCCGGCTACGATGATGGAAGACTCCTATCGTAGTCGGAACCGACCGGTCGCGACAACAAGCCGACACGGAAACTCCGTCGCAAAAGCAAACGCAAGCGTCCGTATCATGCCGCGGTTCGTTCAACAACGCCACAAGCCGCCTGTCGCCTTGGAGCGTCCCCGCGAATTGGTTCTCGTCTGTCCGCCCATGCGCAGCAACGTGAACCTTTCCCGCATCGCGCGTGCCGCGGGCTGTTGCGGCATCCAGCGGATGATCTGCTGCGGCAACGCGAAAATACTACCCGAAATCGCTCGCGACACCGGCGACGAACTGGTGTTCGAATTCCGTCGTTCGCCAAAACCGGTGCTCGAAAAACTGCGAGAAGAAGGTTACCCCTTGATCGGGCTGGAACAAACAACCGACTCGCAGTGTCTGTACGAATTCGCATTCCCTCGACGATGCGTGCTGGTCATCGGAAACGAGCGAACCGGTATCGACGAGGACATTCTCGCGATGCTCGATGCGGTCGTCGAAATCCCGGTCTACGGGCGTCCCTACGCCCATAACGCAGCCAGCGCCACGATCATGGCACTCTATGAATACTGTCGGCAATACCCAAAAGGGTGACTACACGAGACACCGACAGCGCCGATTTGCCGCATTCTTCCGGAAAGCGTGCGTTTATGCGGCCGCCCTCGGTACAAGCACACGACCTCAGGTCGACACCGGTTCGCGCGTCGCAGGGTCGACCAATTCGCCTTTGGCAAGCTGCACCGTCCGCGAAGCGAATCCGGCCGCGTAATCGTCGTGCGTCACCAGAAAGACCGTGCCTCCTTGCCGATTGAAGTCGCCCAACAGTTCCAGCACCGCTTGGGCGCTTTCGCGGTCCAGATTGCCGGTCGGCTCGTCGGCCAAGAGCAACTTCGGCTTGTTGATAAGAGCCCGCGCGATCGCCACACGCTGGCATTCCCCGGCGCTCAACTCGGCAGGACGGTGCGTCATGCGGTCGGCCAGACCAAAGCGTTCGAGCATCGCTTCGGCTCGCTTGATCGCATCGGCACGATGCTCGTTTTCGGCGGCGACGACCACGTTTTGCACAATGTTCAGATAGGGCAGCAAGTGAAACGTTTGGAAGACAAAGCCGATCGTTTTCGCGCGAAACGCCGCCAGTTCCGCCGAAGAGAGTTTTCCCAGGTCGCGTCCGTCAACGACGATCTTGCCGCTGCTGGGCCGGGCTAAACCGCCGACCAGCAACAGCATCGTCGATTTTCCGCAGCCGCTCGGCCCGCGCACGGCGACGAACTCACCGGCCTCGACGTGCAACGTCACGTCTCGCAGGGCTTCGACCACACCGTGCGGTGTCGGGTAACGTTTGGAAACGTGTTCAAGGTCAATCATTGCGTCGTCGGCCTCCCAACACCAGCGAGAAAACGCTGCCGCC
>CAYVVR010000742.1:0-1919 GCA_964454655.1 uncultured Planctomycetaceae bacterium
ATTTTACCGCGCCGGCGCAGCCCACGCAACGATCGGCCACCAATTCCCATAAACACCCAAGCCCACCACGACCGATACAAACCCCCACTACACAACAACTTACGACAACACACCCCGCATCTTTGCCACCTTCCAAGACCTTCCTGACCCGAACCGCCCCCCGACACAGAGGGGAACAATCGCCCCTTGGCCCCTTCTTGCCCGAACCGAAAGCCGACCGATCCCCCCAAAGGAACCAGCAAGAATACGGGGGAGACAACCCGGGCAGCGAAATCCATTTCGCCCGGCCTTCCCCTCAAACAGCCACCGCCCCGCACCTTCTGGACACGTGCCGCGAAACTTCGATAATCAACGCGCCGTCGGTTTTGTCTTTCGTCGCGTCGAAACGCGCGGCCCGACACCCCGTTCCGTTTTTTGACCTCCGGTCCGCCGAGGCATCCCATGACTTCCCGAAGGAACCGCGAAGATGATCGGGCCGCTTGGGCGCAAGGCTGGTCGATCGCCTACACGATCGTCGGCATCGGCCTGGAAACCGCGCTGCCCGCGTTGCTCGGCGCCTGGTTGGACCGCCGATGGAACACCGGCCCTTGGTTGCTGCTGGGAGGCGTTACCGTCGGGCTGATCGTCGGTGGAAGTTCGCTGATTTCGTTCGCTATTCGCCAGCAGAAGGCTTCTGCCCGCCGCTCAAACGCGTCGACGCCGTCCGGAAACGATCGCGCATTTCCATTAGAAGAATCGAAAGAAGGCGACGACCGCGGCACGTCTTCCGACCACGAACGGCCGTGACGGCGAACCGTCGTGTGAGTCACGGCGTATTCCTCAGCAAGCGAAGCAGAAATGGTCGTGCGGAAATTGCGGACAATTCGGCGAAACCTGCGCGACGGAGGGGGCTTTTCCGCTGCGAATTGGCTTCTCTTGTTCATTTGCGCGGTATACGTTTTGATAGTCCCGCCGATTTCCCGCCTTACGCAATCCTTTGATTTTTCCTACCTGTCGGCGGCCTGGGCGGCCGGTGCCGTGTACTTGGGTGGAGTGTCCGCTTTCACGTTGTTCGGATTCTTCCACCGCACGCGTGCGGCACCGTACGCGGCGATTGCTGCGATGATTCCGCGGTTTACGGTTCCCTTTATCGTTCTAGGAATAGGACGTTGGTTTTTTGGGGACCTAGTCGGCCTAGGGACATTGGTGTATCTTTTGGTTTTCTACGTGATCGCTTTGGTGTTTGAGGTCGCCGTGATGCTGCCCGACACCAAAGACGCACGAGAAAGCTAGGACAAGCCACCGCTGCTTTGCATACGGATTTTCCAACAGCGGAGCGGAAGCATGCTGGATATCAAGTCGGCCGGCGAACACGTCAAGGATGCCCACGGGTTTCATCTCCCGTTCGGCTACCACGTAGAGTTGCCCCGGTTCGTTTTCGACCTGCCGGTCTTGGGCCACGTGGAATTCCAATTGACCAAGTTCATGGTCTTGGAAGTGGTCGCCGCGGTGCTGATGATCTTGATTTTCATTCCGCTGGCGTTTCGTTTGCGTGGAGGCAAGCCGCCGCGGGGTAAACTGGCCAATTTTTTCGAGGCCGTGCTGTTATACTTCCGTGATCAGGTGGCGCGTCCCGCCATCGGCTCGCATCACGCCGACCGGTTCTTGCCCTTTTTGTGGACGACGTTCTTCTTCCTCTTGTTCTGCAACCTGCTGGGAGCCGTCCCGTGGGCCGGGTCGGCGACTGCCGCGTTGTCGGTGACTGCGGCCATGGCGTTGATCACGTTCCTGGTGGTAATCGGCTCGGGAATGGCCGAGTTCGGTATTGCCAGTTTCTGGCTGGGCCTCGTCCCCAAAATGGATTTGCCGCCCCTGTTGGCGGTGTTTTTGAAGCCGATGCTCTGGGGTATCGAAGTGGCCGGGCTGTTGATCAAGCACGC
>CAYVVR010000743.1:0-1911 GCA_964454655.1 uncultured Planctomycetaceae bacterium
TGCGACGGCAATTTCGTTGCGAAAACCAACGACGGGGCATCACCGGCATTTTTCGGCTCGCTCGCCGACGCCGCCGAAGCCGGTCTCGAGGGCTTCGATATCGAAAAGACGCTCGATACGGTCGTCGATTATCGATACGACAAGTTTTCAGCCCTCCACGCCGCGTTTCGTTCAGCCGATGCTTGCCTGTTCGTACCGGCAGGAGCCAAAATCGCCGAACCGTTCCACTTGCTACGAAGCTTGTCGCCGGGCAAAAGCGATTTCGGACACGTTCTCGTCATCCTGCAAGACGGCGCCGAAGCCACGCTGGTAACCGAAACCGCGTCGCTCGATTACGAATCTGCCGACGCAGCACTCCACTGCGGTGCCGTCGAAATCGTTGTGGGCAAAGGCGCGAAGCTTCGGTTCGTCGACTTTCAAAACTGGAATCGCGGCGTGTGGCATTTTTCTCACCAGCGGGCGGTGCTGCAAGAAAATGCCGAAATCGAATGGACCGTCGGCGCCCTGGGGGCCCGACTGGCCAAAGTGAACCAGCACGTCGTCATGGCCGGTCCGCACGGTCGCGCCGCCGTCAACGGCGTAATGTTCACCGAAGATCGGCAACACCACGCCTATCACACGTTGCAACACCATCAGGCCCCGCACTGCGAAAGCGACCTGTTGTACAAAGGTGCCCTGCAAGACCGTTCGCATATGGTTTGGCGGGGTATGATTCGTGTCGATCAAGGGGCGATCAAAACCGACGGTTATCAACGCAACGATAATCTTATCTTGTCCGAGACGGCACGCGCCGACTGCATTCCGGGCTTGGAAATCGAAGCCGACGACGTTCGTTGTACGCACGGTGCCACGGCCGGACGCGTCGACGAGAGTGAAATCTTTTACCTGCAAACCCGAGGCTTGACGCAACGCGAAGCCGCTCGCATGATCGTCAGCGGGTTCTTCCAACAGGTATTCGACCGCGTCAGCATCGAAAGCGTTCGAGAAGAACTCGAGCGTGTGATTCGTCGGCGGGTTCGCGAGTACCGTTGATTTGCCCCCCGCACACTTGATGGGAAAGCATGGTACGTGCGGGCGGAATCCGTTCTTCCAACTCTTCCAATTCAAGAAACAACCGATCGAAGAAAGGCGGCAGAAATGAGTGAGCCGGTTCCCGTTTGTCGTGTGGACGAACTACCGGAAATGGGCAAGAAGGTCGTCGAGATCGACGGCCGCATGATCGCCTTGTTTCACGTATCGGGGACGTTCTGGGCGATCGACGACGTTTGCACACACGACGGCGGCCCGCTGGCAGAAGGTGAATTGCGAGGTTATACGATCGTGTGCCCGCGTCACGGGGCACAGTTCGATATCCGCGACGGCCACGCCAAAACGATGCCCGCCGTCCGCGGAACGACCGCCCATAAGGTGAAAGTGATCGACGATACCGTCTATATCGAGGTAAACGACGCTTGATCGTCGTCTGAATCGCGCGAAGAGAGAGGATCGCGATGCCCATCACCGAAGATGTCGTCTACGAGGCTTTGAAGCAGGTCAAAGACCCGGAACTGTTCGTCAACGTCGTGGATCTCGGCCTGATCTACGAGGTTCGCACGGAACAGCACGACGACAAGACCGATGTCTACGTCAAAATGACGATGACCAGCCCCGCTTGTCCAGCCGGGCCGCAGATGGTCCAAGACGTCAAAGACACGCTGGCCAAGTTGAGCGAAGAAATCGGCGCCGTCGAGGTGGAAGTCACGCTTTCGCCGCCGTGGACCCCCGACCGCATGACCGAAGAAGCCCGAGACGAGCTCGGAATGTTCTGACGATCATCACGGGGTAACGCTCTTTGCCCGTTCACGTCAAAAGCGGGGCGCCGACGTTACCGTCGCGTCCCGCTTTCGTTGTTTTTTGCCGTTCATTGAGCGT
>CAYVVR010000744.1:0-1904 GCA_964454655.1 uncultured Planctomycetaceae bacterium
GTGCGGTGTCGGGTAACGTTTGGAAACGTGTTCGAGGTCAATCATTGCGTCGTCGGCCTCCCAACACCAGCGAGAAAACGCTGCCGCCGATCACGATCAACACGACCACCCCAAGAATCATCCCATACCGCATAAGAAGTTGCGCCCGCCCCTGAGGTGTATTCGCGGGATTGCTCGGCACGGCTGCCGCACCGGTCGTTCCCGCACCGACCGGCAACGAGGCCGCCTCGATAGCCGAATCTCCGCCGTCTTCAGGCGTCTCACCGGAAGCGGCCGGCGGTGCCACATCGGCCGACGTGACGGCAACCGATGTCGTGTCGGCCGTCTCCGTCGGTTGCTCTGCCGTGGTCTCCGCGTCGGTCTCGGTGCCGGCGGCCGCCGTGTCTTCCGGCGACAGCGGTTCGGAAAGCTGGGGAATCATCCCCAAATCGGGCGAATACCCGTATGGGTCGGCCATCAGCGACGGATCGGTCGCGGCGATCTTCTCGGCGGTCTGATCCCAGTTCCACCGAAATACCAACTCGCAACCGGGGTTTTGAGCCTTCACGGTACACGAGCAGGCACCAGCCAAGAAGTCGAGGACGGCCAACATGTTCTCGGGATTGATCTCGTCGCCGACCAAAGCGGGCAACGTTCGCCCGCGACCGAACACCGCGTACACGGCGGGGGCGTCGGGATCGGCTTCGGGATTCCGCAGATGCCCCAGCATCCGCAGCAACCAGGTTTCGTTCTTGTCGTCGGGATCGAGCGAGACGACGGTCGCTTTCAGCGGCAAGACGGCCAAATCGGTCGGCAGATAAGCCGAATCAGGATAGACACCCTCGTCTTGACTCGATGCGTTCTCTGGATCGTCGGCTGCCGACTCGTCGGAAGAACCGGCTTCATCGTCAGACGATGCGTCCTTTCCGCCGTCGTCGCCCGCGTCGTCGGTTTCCGCTTCGCCCTCTTGCTCTTTGGCCGCCTTGGCGTACTCTTCGCGGATCTTCCGCTGGTACTCGGCGTACTCGCGGTTCATCTGATCTTGCATGGCCGCCATCTGTTCGATCGCTTCGTGCACCACCTTTTCGGCAGACTCGTTGGCGGCCGCATCTTTACCGTGAACGACCAGCAGCACGACGCCGTTCCCTTCGTCGAGCAGCGTGGCGATTTTCTTTCGCATCGGTGAATCGGTCAGGGCATCGACGTCCGATTCTTGAAGCCGCCCGGTGTACATCGGCTCGCCCCACGGATTCAAGATCACGTGAAACGGTTTCCCACGGTGCGATTCGATCTCTTTTTGCAGCGCCTCGCTGAACTGGTCGATCGACTCCTCGGCCAAATTCACGGCCTGGAAGTACAAGTTCGCACCGTCGGGGCCGGGTGTGCCGATCGTATTCAGCTTCTCGTTGACCGCCTTATCGGCCTCGTCCGGCTCGTTCTCGTAAAAGTACAACACCGGGTACGGATCGGGATACCAGCGGTACATCGCGTAACGATAGACCGGCGTGTCGCAAGCCCATACGGCGGTAGAAACCGCCGCTACGGCAAACAATGCGGCCCACAATCGCGACCAGAGGACTCGGCGGGTCATGTTCCAGATTCCTTCATTGCCAGGTACGGCCGACGGCGTGCTTCGAGACGCAACACGCCCGACGGTCGCGTCGGGAGACATCGTGCGTGCTGTTTTCGGCGGGATCGGCACCGCAACACCAATTCGATCAGCTGATTGCGGCCCCCCTAATTTATAGAGACGACATGCAGCGAAAGCAAACACGTCGCCCCATCACTCCGAGGGGCTTACCGGCCGCCCGCAGGGCCTTCGGAAGTCGTCGTCGGCCCATTCGAGCCGTTGCCCGAAGTCGGCATCGACCTCCAGCGCCCGAGCCAAACGTGCTAAGTATTCCGACCGCGGAATCTCGATTCCC
>CAYVVR010000745.1:0-1902 GCA_964454655.1 uncultured Planctomycetaceae bacterium
GGTCGCCCGTGGTGTCTATGTCGAGCGGCTTCAGCGAACACGGCGTATCCGACAATTGGGCCACGATTTCGTCGATTCGCCGACACGCTCGATCGTAGGCCTCTTCGGCCGACACGCCCGACCGGCTCACATCGGCCAACACGATGACGTCGATCGTCTTGTTGATGTGGTCGAAGACGACCATTTGGTCGTAGAAGGCGAACGACAGGTCGGGCACGTTGCGGTCGTCGGCGGGCGGATTCGGCAGGTGCTCGCAGTACCGTACGACGTCATAACCGGCGTATCCGACGGCACCACCGCAAAAAGGAGGAAAGCCGGGGACAGACGCGACTTTCCGGGACTCGATTTGTTTGCGCAGCTCGTCGAGCGGATTGTCGGATTCGAACTGCCGGCTTTCCAAGAGCGGTTGGCCCGAGGCCGAAACGCCGGTATAGGCGCTAACGGTTACCCGATTCTCGTATGCCTCGATTTCCATGAAAGGGTGGGTGGCAAGAAAGCTGTATCGTCCTACCTTTTCGCCTCCCACGACACTTTCGGCCAAGAACGCACAACGTCCGGCGTCCAACTTGTGAAACGCCGTGACCGGCGTCAGCGAGTCGCTCAGCAAGCGACGGCGAACAGGGACCAGATCGGCGTCTTGTGAAAGCCGACAAAATTCGTCGAACGCTGGATAGTAACGCGTGCCCATGAATGCCTCGACCTGCGAAACGGGTAGAGATGGAACGCTCGGCGGTTGTCGGTTCGGGCACACCGTACCCGTCCGCAACCGCCGAAAACTTGAGCTTACCACCCATTCCGGGGCCGGGCAACCGGAAGACCGGGGCTACCGAACCGACGTTTATCGGGCGTACATCGGCCGACGCACCGAACCTCGCATCTTCCCGGCGGTCGACTTGTCGCCGAGAACCTTCTGGGCCTTGGCGATATTGTTCACCTTGATCACGGCGACACCGTTCTTTGCGCTACCGCCGAAGGCGCAGTAGGCGTAATCGATGTTCAGGTGCTCTTCGGCCAATCGCTCGCAGATGTTTCGGAAGCCGCCGCCCTGCTTGGGAAGATCGACCATCAGCACATCGGTTACGTCGTAGCGGACATTCTGCTGATCCAGCACTTCGCAAGCTTTGTCCAGATCGTCGGGGACGAATCGCACCGTGCCGCGGTCGTCGGAATCCATGACGACCAAGGCGCGAAAGCTCACTTTCTCTTTGTGGAGAGTGTTGAGCATCGCAGCCAGCCGCCCCGGCTTGTTCACCAGACGAACCGAAATTTGCTTGGTCGTTTCCATCGGGGTCCCCTTTCCTGATCGAAATACGCAGCGAAATGCCGTAACCCTAGCTCAGTTGAGGGGATACGGCGACAACCCCTACGCCCGCCTTAAGCATAGCAACGGATCACGGCGGGTCAACGAAATTGCCGATGTTCGGCGACCAATAAAAACGTTTCCGAGCGGGGCCTCATTGTCACAGGAGCTTTTTCATCTTGCCCAAGTTGTTGAAGTTCTCGACAGCTTTGCGTGTTTTCGCTGTTTCTGCCCCGGACGCCCAAGAAAGGGGGGAAGCCTGTGTCTTCCTGAGGGAACTTAAAGGGACCGCCGATCGTCCAACATGCGAGGCGATGTTCTAAACGAGCCGTTCGCAAGCACGTAGCCGGACTGGGAGGAAAACTACCATGCGTCGAGTTTGCTGTTCGATCGCGGGTGTCCTGTTTGTCTTGTTGTTGGGCGAATCTTTGTTTGCCCAAGGTTTTCTGTTGATCAACGACGGCGACCGGGTGGCCCCCCTGCCCCGTCCCATCATCATTTGGCCTCCGCATCCACCTCATCCGCCGCTGCCGCCTCGACCTCCGGAACCGGCGACCGTTTATGCCGTCGAGTCGCTGGAAGTGCATGCCGACATCGACGAC
>CAYVVR010000746.1:0-1902 GCA_964454655.1 uncultured Planctomycetaceae bacterium
GTCCGTGACCGTTCACGCGTCGCAGGGCAACGCATTCACGGCAACGGCAAAGTGTCGTCCAGCCACAGGCTTGCAAGGGGCGGCAAAAAGACGCAAGCGGCGGCGCACTCCGCACATCGGCGGATTGCCGTTTCTCGACGTCCACCGATTGGTCTTGACCATGGCTTGCTCTTCCTGCTATGAACGTGCCCTGATTTCGTCCGACATTCCGACGCAAGAATACCGGCGGCGCGTTTGCCCAGGGAAGGGAACGACTCGCCGACCGTGGGACGTGTGACGGGGAAGGAACCCAAGTGAATATCCGATTCGCAGCCTTTGCAACGTGGATGAATCGTCCGGCATGGGTCGGGGTCGTTCTTTGTTCGTGCGCCGTGGTCGGATGCGCCACGAACGTCTATCGGCCGACGAATCTTCCCCTGGAATACACGGCACCCGAGCCGGAAGACCTGACGGCTTTGGACTTTTCTCGTCTGGTTCATCGCACGGTCGCCAGCGACTACGTCGATTGCGGCGACGTGCTGAAGGTGATGGTTTGGAGCGACGTCGATTCGAATCCTCAGCCGCAGTTGGTACGGGTGAACGACGACGGCACGGCCAACGTGGGGTTGATCGGGCCCGTACCGGTGGCCGGCTTGCGATTGCCCGAGATCGAACAACGGATCGCTCGAGCGGCCGTCGAACGAGACGTGTATCGCCGTCCTCACGTTACCGTGCAAATCGAAGAAGAACGCAAGAATCGAATCACCGTGGCGGGGGCGGTGAAAGAGCCGGGCGTGTATGAGTTGCCTCGCGGCGAATCGAACTTGTTGCGGGTATTGGTCGAGGCCGGCGGATTGGATACCTCGGCGGGACCGATCATCGAGATTCGCCGACCGAGCGTCTCGGGGCGAAAGAACTCCATCTTCCTGGGGCCCGATCGCGAACCGTACACGACCGGCTTGGGCGGAGATACATCGGTTCAGCAGGCCTCGTTGGAGACGACCGGCGACGGACCGCAAACCGTGCAAGTCAACTTGGTCTCGTTGGCGACCGAAGGACGAACGCATTACGAGCTGCAAGACGGCGACGTCGTCATGGTGACCAAGCGAGATCAGCAACCGATCTATGTCGACGGCCTGGTCAATTCGCCCGGTGCGTACCGGACCGATCCCAACAAAGAGACGCGGCTGACCGATGCGATCGCATTGGCCGGCGGCTTGAGCAGCCCGCTGGCCGATACGGTGTGGGTCGTCCGACGTACCGACGAAGATGAAAACTCGATCGTCATCAAGTGCAGTATCCGCAAGGCGAGGCAGGATCGAATACACAACATCCTGCTGAAACCCGGCGATACGATCACCGTCAAGGATACGCCGATCACGTTCGTCTACGACTCGTTCATCAAGATGTTCCGAATCGGCAGTTCCGTGACCCTGTTCTAAATCGAAATCGACGGAGACGGCCGAGCTCCGTTTTCGAGCCGGAGATCGATGCCCATGGAGATACCGACGACGGTTCCCGGCGCAGCGACGAACCAGCCCACGACGCACATCGTGCACGCGGCCATGCAGTTCGCTTGGGCCGTGCGGCAACGCATGTACCTGGTCGTGCTCTCGCTGTCGGTGTGCGCCCTGTTGGGCGGGCTCTATTACGCCACGGCGACCCGCTACTATTCGGCAAAGGCCGAGTTGCTGGTCATGCAGACCGGCGACGCCACCTTGTCGCCCACCTTGCGCTCGCAGGGCGAAGACGGCAACCTGATGCCCACATTCCAGAACTTGATCGTCAGCGACGAAGTGATTCGCGGGGCGATCTCGCGGGTGTCGCCGGAATTGCGCAGCATCGACCTGCCCGAAGAAGCGAAAGCGAAATGGCTCGATATCGTCCGCAAAAACTTGACTTCGAGAGTGCTGAACAAGACGA
>CAYVVR010000747.1:0-1895 GCA_964454655.1 uncultured Planctomycetaceae bacterium
ACCGAAGCGCCAACCGGCAAGCCTCGTAGGCGGTATCAAAGCAATCGGTCGGGCTTCGCGCGGCCAACACGGGAATCGGGCATTCGCCGTGCCGCCCGAACAAGGCCTGGAACAAGTCGGCCTGCTCGGTTTTGGTGGGCATGCCGGTGCTCGGCCCGGCACGCTGGACGTTGATGACCACCAGCGGCACTTCCATGATCACCGCCAGGCCCATCCCTTCCGATTTCAAGGATACGCCCGGTCCGCTGGTGCCGGTGACGGCCAATGCCCCACCGAATGCCGCACCGATGACCGACGTCACCGCGGCGATTTCGTCTTCGGCCTGGAACGTGTACACGCGGTAGTGTTTGCGCATCGCCAGCTCGTGCAAAATGTCGCTGGCCGGCGTGATCGGATAAGTTCCGTAGAACAACCGCAAGCCGCTTTTCACCGAGGCGGCGATCAAGCCCCAAGCGGCGGCCTGATTGCCGGTGATGTTCCGATACTCGCCGGGCGGCAACTTCGCCGGGTCGATGTGATACCGGTGATGAAAGACCTCGACCGTCTCGCCGTAGTGGTAACCGGCCATCAACGCCCGACGGTTGGCCTCGGCGATCAACGGTCGCTTGCCGAACTTCGCCGTGATGAACCGCAACGTCGGTTCGAGGGGCCGATCGAAAATCCAGTACACCAGCCCCAACGCGAAGAAGTTGCGGCAGCGATCCGACTCTTTGTTCGATAAACCGAGGTCTTCAACCGCCAAACGCGTGAGCTTGGTAAGACTCACGCGCACGAGCTGATATCCGTCGACCGTGCCGTCTTCGAGGGGATTGCTTTCGTATCCGGCCAACTCGAGATCGCGTTTCGTGAAGGCGTCTTCGTCGACGATCAGCAATCCGCCGCGGACGAGGTCATCCAGATTCGTCGCCAAGGCGGCCGGGTTCATCGCCACCAAGGCATCGAGCCGGTCGCCCGGCGTGAACACCGGTCGACTGGAAAAGTGGATTTGAAACCCGCTCACCCCGGCGCGGGTGCCGCGGGGGGCGCGAATCTCGGCTGGATAGTCGGGCAACGTCGCGATGTCGTTCCCGTACAATGCCGACGTGTTCGTAAACTGGCTGCCGGCCAGTTGCATCCCGTCGCCCGAATCGCCCGAAAAACGAACCGTGGCTTGTTCCAGCGAGAAGACTTGAGGACGCTCCGCGGTTTCTTGTCGAGATTCCATTTCGTGGTTGATCGCAGGATTCATGGTGAGTGGGTGCCGAGTCTGCTCCGGATACCCTAGAAAGGCCGGCGGCGTCGCTCAGGGGCCCTCGCGGCTATCCATCTTCTGATTCGGATCGGGCGGCAGGGTGTACACCGATTCCGGAAAATGCTCTACCAGCCAGTGGACCAAACCGACGACGTCGACGACGCCTTCCGGCTTGCCTTCGGGATCAACGACCGGCAGATGCCGGTACCCGCCGCGAGCCATCAGCGAAACGACCTCGGCCAGTTTGCAGTCCGACGCGACCGCCACGGCCGGTTGCGACATGAATTCGTGAACGGGTCGATCCAGATCGACGCGGGCGGCCAATGCCCGCAGCAAGTCGCGCTCGGTGAAAATACCGACCAACCGCTCCTCTTCACAGACCAAGACCGCCCCATACTCAACCTCGGTCAAGCGCCGAATCACCTCCCGCAGCGTGCACGTCCGCGGCACCAACACCACGGGCGAGTCGGCATGTTCGGCCGCCGTTTCGCGTTGAAGATTGGTACGGATGCTCATGGGCCCAAACATTGCAATACCGTCCCCGATCGCCGTTCCCCTCCGGCATCGCCGCGTTACGAAACGGGAAATCGGTCATCGACCGAGGACCTGCCCATAAGTATAGAACTGCATCCCCGGCGGGCAATGGAAAACAACGGTTGTCGAC
>CAYVVR010000748.1:0-332 GCA_964454655.1 uncultured Planctomycetaceae bacterium
TCGTCGGGAGAGATCGCCATCATGCGCCGGCAGTATTCGTCCAAATCGGCGGGCGTTTCGGGACGGAGGTCGCGGAGCGACGGCCGCGGGGCCGACTGGTGCTTCAAAATACGCTCGGCCAACGTCCCATCGGGAAACGGCGGTTTGCCCGTCAGAAGGAAAAACAGGGTACACCCCAGCGAGTAGATGTCGACGCGTGCGTCGATGTCGTCGCGACCAAGGGCCAACTCGGGGGCCATGTAATCGACGGTTCCCAAGACGCCGTCGGAGGACCGCTTGCCGTTGGTTGCGTCTTCGGCGAAACGGGCCATTCCCAGGTCGAGAATCTTGAC
>CAYVVR010000748.1:342-1890 GCA_964454655.1 uncultured Planctomycetaceae bacterium
ATCACCCCCTTTTCGTGCGCGTAAGCGAGCCCGTCGGCCGCTTGGCACACCAGGTCGACGGCCGCCACGAAAGAGAACGGCCCCTGCTCTTCGACGATCGTGGCAAGATCTTTGCCCGCGACGTATTCCATTACCAGGAAATAGCGTCCGTCGACTTCATCGACACTGTACGCGTGTACGATGTTGGGGTGATCCAGAGCCGCGATCGTGCGTGCTTCGTCCAGAAACTGCTTGAGTGCGTCGGGATTTCGGCTCAGTCGCGAGGAGACCGATTTCACCGCGACGCGGCGGTTCATGGTCACGTGTTCGGCAAGATAGACGGTGCCCATTCCGCCGGTACCCAACACGCGGATGAGCTTGTACTTGCCTAGGTGAAACTGCGTGCGTCCTTGCAGAAGTTGAGCGGCCTGCCATTCCGACAGCAGCCCTTCGCGGACGAGGCTGCGGGCGATCGACTGGGGCGCATCCGCATCGGCGACGAGTTCGGCTGCGCGGGCGAGTTGTTCGTTGTCGAGAAGCCGACTTTGCTCCAGCCGCTGAAGAAATGTCGCTTTCGACGAAGTCGTGGCCATGGTCAAGCTCGAGCTTGAATGGGCCGGCAACACCCCGGCTCCACGGGCGATTTCGCCGCCCGATCGAAACGATGAGTCCTCCACGGCCGACTCGACGATTCGGTCGGCCGTGTGGTCTTTCTCTCGACGAGAAAGGTGTCGCCCCTCGCCCCGTCCCTGTAGTTTAGTGTACCCCTCGGCTCGGTCGGCGGCAAACGACCGGAAGGGTGTGCCGCAATTATCTTGAATCGTCCGCGGCCGACAAGGCGGCCACAAACCGGTCGTACACGTCGTCGGGTCCGTCTTCAGCCGACACCGGCACGCGTCGGACGGGAACGTTCCTCTGTGCGTACCAGTCGATAAGCGGCCGAGTCCGGTGGGCGTACAGCTCCAGCTTTTTGGCGATCAGATCGGGGGTGTCGTCGACACGCGCCGTCCGATCTCCCCCGCTGTTCCGCCGTAGGCGTTCCCGGACGACGTCGGCCGAGCATGCCAATTCGACGACCAACTTCATCGTCACGTGCCGGGCCAAGTCGGCGGCTTGACCCACGTGACGGGGAAGGCCGTTGAACACGATGAGCGTCTCGTCGGAAGCTTTCCGCCGCGTCACGAATCGGCGGAGCAAACGCATCGCCAACGGGAAATGCTCGTTCTCGAGCAACAGCCCTTCTCCCAACACCCGACGGATGAATGTGATGTCTTCCTCGGTTGCCCAGTCGTCCGGTTTTGACAATGCCGCAACTTCGCGCAGGTTTGCGCCGAAGTCGAAGTGGAGGCACGGCAGCCCGTTGAAGCCTCGTTTTTCCAACAAGTCGCCCAGCGGCGATTTTCCCGAGCCGGTCGGACCGAGCAACAACAGACCGTGCAGCATCGGCAATCGTTCGTCGATCGTCATTTCGTTCCTTCGGCCGCCCAGCGAATCGACCGGACGAGCAGTTCGGGATACATCGGATGCCGCCAGGCGAGGCTGTCATGTCCTAGCTGAAGGTAGACGACC
>CAYVVR010000749.1:0-1887 GCA_964454655.1 uncultured Planctomycetaceae bacterium
TTGTAACGCAGCGTCGATCACCGCCGCGGGAACTTCTGGCGGCGTGCCGACCGTCGCCTTAAACGGAAACGGTTGCGGCGGCATGCACGAATCGGCGTCGCACGGCTGGGCGCGAACCGTCCCTTCGATCACCAACCGAGAAACATCGACTCCCGGGGCGATCTCGAGTGCGGCCACCCAAACCACCGACCCTTCATGGGTTTCGACGGTGACACCGGGAAAGGCCGGCTCTTGCCCCACATGCGGCAGCGGATGCGATTGAAAGCTGCCCGCTAGACGATAGTCGGGTGATTCTTTCAACGTGATTCGCGTGGGCACCGGTCCGCCGGGCTGCTGCGTCGTGGAATAGATGTGCCATCCCGGTTCGATCGACGCTTGCACGAACAACAACGCAGGGCGACCGTCCTGCGGTGGGGCGATCACGCCTTTGGCGGTAACCTTCGGCGGCCCGAAGCCTCCAAATCCGCCAAGCCCCCCGCCGGGTACCGGAGGTCCGAATTGCGCACTCGCGCTATTCCAACCGAGCAGACTCCACGCAATTACGAGAACCGCTAGCCGACAGCGAATAAGCCAAACGCCCAAGCCCGAATCGGATCGGGAACGGCCCTGGCGACGGTCGTGCCCTGCGCCGGACATTTTCGCCGGTGATACCATCCCCACGGGCCGAATGCGCACCTGTTGCATTGAAGACTCCTGGATCACTTCAACGACTCTTTCCGTGTCTGCCGATGGATCAGCGATCAGCAACCTATTGTGGCGACTCTCGGGCCTGTAGGCCATAGCAGAACCGATCGCTTCCTTTCCGCCTTTAGCGACCGTACGGCATTCCGGCCCGCGGCCCCAATCGCACGGCGGTTCCCGCGAATACCAAGCAGACGTCACCGACACTCGTTCGGTTACAAACTTTCCCTGGACGGTTTTCCGAACTACGATGAGCGAAAGTCGATCGCCTCCCCTTTGTTGAGCAGAAGGTGGCCTCATGCACGTTCCTCGCTATCGCGCGACGCCCCAAGACAAACCGACGCAACACCGTCGTTTCAACGAAATCCCAACCGCCGCGATGATTTTCGTGTTCGCGTGCTACGCCTGTTTACCAATCGCGGCGAACGAACCTCTCACCTCGACCGATGTGTTCACCTCGGGCTCGTCGGGATATTTCGCCTACCGGATTCCGGCCGTGGTAACGACCGGCAAAGGAACGGTATTGGCGTTCGCCGAGGGCAGAAAGCACAATCTGCTCGATCCGGGCGGCAAAGGTCAAGACATCGACCTCGTTCTGCGTCGTAGCACCGACGGAGGACAAACCTGGGCACCGATGCAGATCGTTGAAGACCCGGGCGAATTGTGGTCGGCGGCCAATCCCTCGGCCGTATTCGATCGCGACACGAACCGAACGTGGGTGATCTACATTCGCTGCAAACCCGGCCGCGGCAGTCACGCAGCAAGACCGGGCACCGACGACGCACGCACGCTTGCGCGGTTCAGCGACGACGACGGCGTTACCTGGAGTGCCCCGATCGATTTGACACCGATCGCTCGCGACATGAACGATCCCGCTTGGAACATCACCGTCCCCGGGCCCGGCGGCGCGATTCAAACCTCGAAGGGGCGGCTGGTCGTGCCTTGCTGGCGTTTCCCGCCTTACCGCGCGTTCGTGTTGTACAGTGACGACCACGGCAAGACGTGGTCCCGAGGCGACGAGACGCCCGGCGACACAGCCGTCGATGAATGTCAAGTCGTCGAGCTTTCCGACGGGCGGCTGCTGCTGGATGGCCGACAACACGGTCCCCATCGTTGGTTGTTTGAAAGCAACGACGGTGGACGACACTGGAGCGACCCGCGGCCGGGCATCACGGTGACGCCGGTCATGTGCGCCGTCGAGCGGCT
>CAYVVR010000750.1:0-1886 GCA_964454655.1 uncultured Planctomycetaceae bacterium
CCGCCATCCCCGCCCCCGAATTCGCGGGCACGACGAAAGCCGGTCCCTTGGGCGACTTCATCGCCGAATTCGATGCGATCGTCGGTCGGCTGTGCGACACGTTGGACGAGCTGGGCGTGGCCGACAACACGATCGTCGTCGTCACCAGCGACAACGGCCCCGAGATCGTCGCTGCAAAGGTGTTCAACGACTACGGTCACCGCAGCAACGGGCCGTGGCGGGGCTTCAAACGCGACAACTGGGAAGGCGGCCACCGCGTCCCGTTGATCGTTCGTTGGCCCGGCAAAATCGCCCCCGGCGGCACCTGCGACGAGACGGTTTGCACCACCGACTTGATGGCCACCTTTGCCGCGATCAGCGGATACGACCTGCCCGCGACGGCCGCCGAAGACAGCCTCGACATCAGCCCGTTGCTGCTGGGCGAGCCGCACCCAAGCCCGTTCCGCGAGTTCACCGTGCACGAGACGATGAGCCTTGCCTTGAGCGTTCGCAGCGGAAAATGGAAGTATCTCGACCACAAGGGCTCGGGCGGAAACAACTACCGAGCCCCGCTGTTGGCACCGTTCTTCATCGAAGACACCGCTCCCGATACTCCAGGCCAACTGTACGACCTCGAAGCCGATCCCGGCGAGCGCGTGAACCTCGTCGAAAAGCATGCCGACACGGCCGCCCGTTTGAAGCAGTTCTTAGACCGCTTCCGCGCGGGCGAACGCAGCACCCCCGAGCCGTGACGGGCGAGCTTCGTTCACAACCGACAGATGTAGCTTGGCGTCGCAAGAGTTGATACCATGGGATCAACGTTTCCGAAACTCGGAATCCTACCGGCATGCTGGATACGCCGAGCGTCGAACCGATGGTCGTGAACATAGCGATCCCGAGCAAGCTAAAGCAAGAGCCGCTGCTAGAAGCCGTCTGGGAGGCTCGCTTTTCGACCGACGGTGAATCGCACGAGCTGTTGCCGGGCATGGTTCGCAAAGCCTTTCACGACAGCTATCAGACGGTCGTCCGGCTGCCTGTCGCCGACATTCCGTATTCAATCAGCCAGCGAGATCCCGCACTTCGTTACGCGCCCCGACTTCGCCTAGAAGAAGGAAACCTGGCGATTCAATTGGGTGCGCAGACGGCAGCGTTGACTTGTCGTGCGCCCTACATCGGCTGGAAAAGATTCTCAGCAGAGATCCACCGGCTTGCGAATGCCTTAGCCGAAACGAAGTTGATCCGGAAACTTGAACGGCATTCGTTGAAATACGTCGACCTGCAAATCGGTGAACGAAAGCTCGTAACAAATCCGATTCAACTGCGAACGGAGATTAGCGAAGACGCATTTGTGCATCTCGTCCAGATCGTCACCCCTGCCACCGTCACGATTCAAGGCCAAACCGATACAAAACACGGCACGCTGATCGATGTCGATACGATCCGCATCGTTAACGAAACAGAGTCCTGGGCCGATCTACTCGAAGAACTCGACGATCTTCACATGGCCTGCAAGCGAATGTTTTTCCAGCTGTTAAAGCGGGAAACCATACAAAAACTGGAACCCGAATACGATGATTAGGAATGTCGGCTTCTTGCAAGTGTCGTTCGACAATGGCCTCGCTTGCTGCGAAAGCAGCGTTGTACAATATAGGTGGGATACGTTGAGTGCCCCGCCGTCCCTTTGTAACATTTCAACCACGCCGTCGGTTACCGGTATAAAGGCAACCTCACCGTTGACAGAAGATCGCAGTACCCACCAAATGACGGAGTTTTCGGTCAACTCAAACGCAGCCTGCTATGCGCCCCGTACCCCGTTGGCGAAGCGTTTGTGGGCGTTGCGCCGCAAAGCGATCACCGACGGCATGAAGCTGTTGACGCTCGACGAAATTCACGACGAATTGAAACGA
>CAYVVR010000751.1:0-1152 GCA_964454655.1 uncultured Planctomycetaceae bacterium
ATATGAACGCAATCCTTCCCAATAACCGTTGCCGAAGGCGAAGAACATACCGTTTTTCCGCCCGTTGCCGAGCTCGCTGCCGTGGCCGAGCATGCGAAACGAAAGCTGGATCGTGATTCCCCGCTCGCCGACTTCCGGTGCTTGCGTGCGAAAACAACCGGCGTCGATCCGCACCGCGTGAGTGCCCGGCTTTTTGCCGGCGACGATCCGGAGCGGTTGTTTGCCCTCGTACGTTAGCGGTGCCGCGTTCCCCGAACGGTCGGCCGCGGTCGGGTTTTGGAGGGTGACGCCGTCGAACGAAAACCGATGAGCCGGCCGCGGCGCCGTAACGTCTTGAGCCAAAAGCGGCGTACCGATCGCGGAAAGGGCCGCCAACAGGCACAGGGAGCGAACCGAAACCAAGCGGATCGCGTACGATGCAACAACCACGGGGAAGCGCCGCTTCATGAAAGCACCTCGTAGGCCGAATGCGGGATAAATACGGACGGGGCAAACATTGGGGGCGTGGGCTCGTCGAGACACGCACCACCGAGAGGCGATGTCGCCGATTATAGGTCTTGCGGCAAACGCGGAGCAATAAATCGCCGCACGGCTTTTGAAGGCGACAAACCGGGCGACATGCCGGATGATGCGAATTCCGCTTTTCGGCAAGCACCGAAAGACGCACCTGCGGCGCTTCATTTCGATTTTTCGCAAACCGCCCCCGTGGATTTTCTTCGTAATTACGGCGTTATTTTGAAAGCCGGGGGGTGGTTGTCGACAATATGCGATCCAAGGAAGCGAATCGACCGGCATTGTCTCCGTGTGAAGAGCAACTACAATCGAGATCGTCGACAGCGAATCAATTCGGCGTGGTATGCACGCTTTTTCACGCCGAAAAATCGACGCCCATGCAGCCTTCCGATTTTTCCCGCCGTCGCTTGCCCTTCCTCGGAGCTTGCCTCGTGACAAAATCGCGTATCTCGTTTTCGCTTGCCGATAGAACGCCTTGGTACGGTGTGTTCGTGGCTCTGCTTATAGTGGGGTATTTGACCTGCCCCATAAAAGCGCATGCGGAAGAGTCCGACGCCTCGCCGAAGCCGGGGAGCGAGAGCGGCATGGAGCCGATCGACTTGCTAGCCGACACGTGGGCGGCGACCGACGGCCTTGGAC
>CAYVVR010000751.1:1162-1885 GCA_964454655.1 uncultured Planctomycetaceae bacterium
CGGCAGACCAGGTGGGACCGCCGCGTCCCGATAAGGTCGTCGCCATGTTCTACTTTCTGTGGCAAGGCGGACGACACGCGAGTCTGTACGACATTTCCGAGATTCTGGCCGATCCCGATCGACCGTGGGGACCGCGCGGGGCGTTCCACTTTTGGGGCGAACCGGCGCTTGGGTACTATCGCACCGAAGATCCCTACGTGATCCGCAAGCACGCGGAAATGCTCTCGGCTGCGGGCGTCGATGTGATCGTCTTCGACGTCACCAACGGACTGACGTACGATACCGTGTGGCAGGCCTTGTGCGACGAATTCATCCGGCTTCGCGGCCTGGGGTGGAATCCCCCCAAGATCGCCTTCTTGGCTCATTCGCACAGCGAACGGGTCGTGCAACATCTGTACGAGGTGCTCTACAAGCCCGGGCGATACCGGCAGTTGTGGTTTCGATGGCAGGGCAAGCCGTTGGTGATGAGTTCCGACCGCGGACTGCCCGACGAAACCGCGGCGTTTTTCACCTTCCGCGAATCGTGGGCGTGGACGAAACCGAACGGCTGGTTCGGCGACGGGCGGCACAAGTGGCCTTGGTTGGATCATTACCCGCAACGGTTCGGTTGGTCGATCAACCCCGACACACCCGAGCAGATCGCCGTGTGCGCCGCGCAGCATCCGATTTCGGCGATCGGTCGGAGTTTTCACGACGGGAAGGAACCGCCGCTCGACGCGCGCC
>CAYVVR010000752.1:0-1882 GCA_964454655.1 uncultured Planctomycetaceae bacterium
CATCGTCGTCTACATCTCGGACGATCATTCACAGTTCGATTCGAGCTTGTACGGAAATCCCCACATCCCAACGCCGAACTTCGAGCAGCTTGCAGCCGACGGAATGACGTTCACGATGGCCTTCGTCGCCTCTCCGTCGTGTGCCCCCAGTCGCGCCGCAATGCTGACCGGCCTGATGCCTGCTCGAAACGGTGCCCGGGCGAACCATACCGAGCCTTCCCCGAATATCGAAAGCCTGATCCCTCGGCTTCAAGCGTGCGGTTACGAGGTGGCTGCCTTCGGCAAGGTAGCACACAGCAACGCCGCGCGTTTCGGTTTCGACGTGATCGGCTCCCGGCGACCGATTGCTCAACTGCGTGTCGATGTAGCCGAGTTCTTACGCCGACGAAAATCGACGAAACCTTTGTGTCTGTTCGTCGGAACGACGAACCCGCATGTTCCCTGGGCCCCGCAATCGACGTTCGATCCCGCAAAGATCGACATTCCGCCGATCCATCTCGACACGCCTTCGACCCGTGAACACCGTGCCGCCTACTACCAAGAAATCAAAGAGCTGGACACTCTACTGGGCGAGTTGCGTCGCCTGGCCGATCGTCACCTCGGCAAGAACACGCTGTTCATTCACACCAGCGATCACGGTGCCCAATGGCCCTTCGGCAAATGGAACCTGTACGACTACGGTATTCGAGTGCCGTTGATCGCCGCCTGGCCCGGCGTGATCCCTGCAAACACGAAATCACAGGCAATGGTCAGTTGGATCGACATCGTCCCCACGCTGATCGATATCGCCGGAGGAGCCGTTCCCGACGGCATCGACGGACGCTCATTCGCCGCCGTCCTTCGAGGCGAAAAAGACGAGCACCGCGATGTCGTGTACGTCACGCATACCGGCGATGGGCGAATGAACATTTATCCGATTCGTGCCGTCCGGACGAGAGAGTGGAAGTTAATCCACAACCTGCATCCGGAATTTGCGCACACGAATCATTCGGATCTCCTGCGAAAACCGCTGGCCGGTGCCTATTGGAACGAATGGGCCGAAGCGGCAAAACATGATTCCCGCGCCCAAGCGGTCCTCGATCGGTATTACCGCCGCGAAGAGTTCGAGCTATACCACGTGTCGGAAGACCGGTGGGAACAACACAATCTGATCGATGATCCTGCACAAGCGGAACGTGTGCGTCGAATGAAGCAGATGCTCGCCGACTGGATGGCCGCACAAGGCGATACCGATTACGTGCACGCTCAACCCCGACTGCTCGCCGATCCGAAAGCTTGGCATCCCGATTTTTTCACACCACCTGCACCGCAACCGAGCGCCGCGAAACAAGCGAATCGCGAAACGCCTGCTCGCTGAGCTTGCGAACCGCGAACGTCGGCGATTTCATTTTTCAGCTTGCACGGCGTACAAGGTCGTGAGCGTGGGAACGTAGAGGACGCCGTTGGCGGCTGTCGGCGTCGATTGAACGCCGCTGCCTAAGTCGATTTCGGCCAGGATCTTCTTCTCCTTCGACGCCTCGAAGATCCAAAAATCGCCGCGTCGCGAGCCGACGTACACCTTCCCGTCGGCAACCAGCGTCGATCCCCACGCGTCGCCTCGCATCTCGTGCGTCCAATACGGTTTGCCCGTATTCGCGTCGAGGCAATGCACGAGCCGTCCGCAATCGGCCACGAACAGCAGGTCATCCCGAATCGCCACCGTCGAACAGCAATGCTTGGAGAGTTCGTAGCTCCACAGCAACGCCGAATCGGTCACATCGCCTTCGCCGGTCGGATCGATGCACTTGAGCCACGCTTGCTCTTTGCCCCACCAGATGTCGCCGCCGCCGGTCACGTACAACCGATTGTCGTAGAACACCGGTGCCGAAAGAATGTTTGAGGG
>CAYVVR010000753.1:0-1880 GCA_964454655.1 uncultured Planctomycetaceae bacterium
ACCCGGCACAGGGCGTCCCGCGGGAGCACCGCCCGCTCCACCGAAGCCCGGCACCCGACCGGCGAGGCCCTGGGCCCCTTCCCCTTCGCCCGCCCCTAAAGGTGCTTGACCTTCGGGGAACACACCCAACTGCATTTGCTGAGAAACGGTAAATATCTTCAGTTGGGTCACTTTTTCGGGCACCTTGCCGGTGCGGGTATCCACATCGGCAACAAAAGCCACGAATTGCCCGGGACGCAGCACCTCGGGCTTCGCCTTGCCGGTCACGGTGATCTTGCATTCGCGGGCAGGCATCAAACGCCACGTCTGGCCGGCGGGCGTTTGCAACTGGATCATTCCACCGGTTATTCCCAGCACCGTTCCACTCGCTTCGACGCGAGGCAAATTCGCCGGCAACGACGGCGTACGATTCTGAGGTCGGCGTTGTTGATTCGGCCGCCCCGTGTTTCCCGGCGGAAATGGCATGCCCCATTGGGCGTGTGAGGGCACGGCGTACAAAAGCGTTGCCGCGATCATGCACGCGGTCGTAACTCGCCGCACGATCCGACCGGCCGACAAGAATAAGACGCGAGCCATACCGCACCTCGCAGACAGAAAGTTTCTGTTCCGTTTGGCCATCTCGTTTGTGGGCCTAGTGTTCAGCATAACGTCCTCGCCGACGGCAAGCCACCAATTCTCGCCGAAAACCGCTCTTGGCGGCGGATGAAATAGCGACCCGGCAACGTGCATCCCTCGGCGGGGTGCTTTTCGAAGTAAACGGCCCTACAATGACGATGCCCTGTGCAGCCCGTGACGGGTCCCCGTCGTTGTGAGGCGACATGCAGCCCCACGCGGCGATTCCGGCCGCATTCCTTCAACCGATCAACCAATCATTCGACGACGATGCCCAACCGCCTGATTCACGAAGCCAGCCCGTATTTGCGTCAACATGCCGAAAACCCCGTCGATTGGTATCCCTGGGGCGAGGAAGCCCTGGCCCGGGCCCGGCAAGAGAATAAGCCGATCTTCCTCTCCGTCGGTTACTCGGCATGTCATTGGTGTCACGTGATGGAACGAGAAAGCTTCGAAGATCCCGAGATCGCCGAGTTTCTCAACCGGCATTTCGTGTGCATCAAGGTCGATCGGGAAGAACATCCGGCACTCGACTCGGTGTACATGGATGCCGTCCAGATCATGACGGGACGAGGCGGCTGGCCGATGTCCGTTTTCTTGACGCCCGAATTGCAACCTTTTTACGGAGGCACCTATTGGCCGCCGCGTTCCCGCCACGGCATGCCCGGCTTTCTTCAGATCATCACCCGCGTCGCCGAGGTATGGGAACAACGCCGCGACGAAGCCGTAGCCCAGGGAGAAAAACTCACGGTGCTGTTGAAAGACTTGGCGCAAGCGACCGTCGTCGCCTCGCAAGGTCCCGACGAAACCGTGTTGCAGCAAGGCATCGTCCGGCTCGAACAGTATTTCGATCCCGACCGCGGGGGCTTCGGAAGCGCCCCGAAATTTCCGCACGCATCGGTGTTCCTCTTTCTGTTGCGGGAATGGCACCGTACCGGCAATCGTCACACCTTGGACATGGCGCTCCGCACGTTGGATGCCATGGCGGACGGCGGCATCTACGATCAGCTCGGCGGCGGCTTCCATCGTTACAGCACCGACGCCGCATGGCTGATTCCCCATTTTGAAAAGATGCTGTACGACAACGCGCAACTCGCCCGCTGCTATCTCGAAGCGTGGCAAGCGACGCAACGCGACAGGTACCGGCAGGTCGTCATCGAAACGCTTGAATACTTGCTGCGCGACATGCGGTCGCCCGAAGGCGGCTTCTACGCCGCAGAAGACGCCGACAGTGAAGGCGTCGAAGGAAAATTCTACGTGTGGACGCC
>CAYVVR010000754.1:0-1875 GCA_964454655.1 uncultured Planctomycetaceae bacterium
TGGTCGAGTTGTTGGTGGTGATTGCGATCATCGGTATTTTGATCGCGCTGTTGTTACCCGCGGTGCAATCGGCGCGCGAGGCCGCCCGTCGAGCCCAGTGCACCAGTAACATGAAAAACATCGTGTTGGCGTGTCACAACTACGTCGACGTCAACAAGACCTTCCCCGCTCGCCAGTCGGGAACCGGGACGGTCAACACCGGCGGTCAGCGGCTGCGTATCAGCGGCTTCGTGTCGATCTGCCCGTTCATCGAACAACAGGCGATCTACGACCAAATCCAACAAATCAATAATGCGCCGTGGTCGGGCAATTCACCGTGGAAGCAGGTGATCGACGTGTACACCTGCCCGAGCGACGCAGGCGACAATCCGCCCAAGGGAAGTAAGCGCGGGTTGCGCAGCTATGCCATGTGCGCCGGCGACAACTACGAGTCGTCGGTGGTGGACGGTGAAAAGCAGGATGACAACCTTGCGAACCAGCGTCGCCCGATTCGCAACCGCGGTATCTTCGGCCGGTTGGATTTCACCAGCATGGCCGAAATCCAAGACGGTACGAGCAACACGATTGCGCTGGCCGAACGCTCGCGTCCCTCGAATATCCGCGGTCGCGGGATGGTTGCCGTCGATGCTTCCGCCGACCCGACCAGCTACGTGCCGCTTACCTGCCGTACGTACTGGCAAGGGAATCAGTACAGTCCCGCCGCGGCGATCTTCACGCAAGATACTTCGCCGGGATACCGCTGGGGCGATGGTGCGGCCTTCTTCTCGGCCGTGACGACGATCTTGCCGCCCAACTCGGCGGTGTGCTTGATCGGCGATCCGTCGTGGCAAAACGGCGGTGGACACTACGCCTACGGTATTTGGACGGCGACCAGCGACCATCCTGGTGGCGTGAACGTGGCGATGGCCGACGGGTCGGTTCACTTCATTCGGGAAACGATCGACACGGGTAACCTGTCGGTCGTGGCGCCGAACCGAGCGAATACCAGCGGCGCGAGCCCGTACGGTGTGTGGGGCGCGCTCGGTACCAAGCGCGGAGGTGAAACCGTCAGCGGTAGCGATTTGTAATCTCGAAACGCACGGCAACAAGGGTTTCCCCGCAGCGGAATCGGTGATTTCGCACGGGGCTCGCCCGTAGCCTGCTAAGAATGGCCGAAAGGTCGTCCTCTGAATTCGGAGGGCGACCTTTCTCTTTTGGTGCGCCCCCAGTCGTGACGTTCCGGCGGTCGCTTGACCGGTGCGGAGGCGATTTTTCTCGCCGGAGTGAGGAAAAATTGCGGCCTTTGGCATTGATTCTTGTCTGGATACTGAATGGTGTCGTTCTTGTTGTGGTAATGTGCGCGATTAGTGTCCGTGGCGTTCGGCATTTCGTCACTTGTTTTTTCTGTGTCGACATTCGGCGGTAAGGCGGGAGGGAGCTGCTCGAAAAGGGAAAAACCGGCAGCAAAAAACTTGCGTTGCGCCGTGGTGTCGGCTACGATCACACTCAAGAGGTGGTGTGTCTGTTTTTTGTGGGCGGATGCGTTAAGGAAAAGAAGAAAAGGTTTGCGCTACAAAATTGTTTCTTTTTGTTGTCGTCTGCCATATCATGGGAGGTAGTGAAGGGGTTCGTTACGGGCCGCATTGCCCAGGTATTCTTCAAATTTTCGTCATTGAGGAGAGATCGTATGAGCCGTAACTTGTCCGAACGCAGGAGAGGCGCCGGCGGTTTCACGTTGGTGGAATTGCTGGTCGTGATTGCGATCATCGGTATCTTGATCGCACTGCTGCTGCCCGCCGTTCAGTCGGCACGTGAGGCAGCCCGGCGTGCCCAGTGCACCAGCAACATGAAGAACGTCGTGTTGGCATGTCACAATTACGTGGATGTAAACAAGAC
>CAYVVR010000755.1:0-1869 GCA_964454655.1 uncultured Planctomycetaceae bacterium
GGCCGACGTTCCGGTGGCCGCGGAATAGCGGTCTCCACTTCATGCCGAGCGTCGCTGCACGCCAACTTTCCCGGCCCCCTCTTTTTGGCTCCGACCGATTTGCCGCTCATCACCCCTCTTTCGTGGGCCGCGTGGGATTATGCGCGCTCTGCGCAACCTTTACCGGCAGAGGCAAGCCCGGACCAATGAGAGGAAGCACTAAAATCGGAAAAAATGCTCCCCTTCGTCGCGATTGCCGACCGAAACTAATTGTCGGGTAATAGGCGTTTTCTCGATTGCGCCAGGGGGGCCGTCGAGGGACACCGCCGTTGATTCGCGGTGTGTGCAACGAGGATCCCCTGCCGGCGTGATCACGCATTTTCACGTTGAATGGAACACGCTTTGGAGGTCCGCACAAAGCTGAGCACGCTTCAGGCCGGTACGCAGCCCCGGCACGGCAACACACCCCAAGCAGCTTTGTTCGGGGACGGATCCTAACAGGAGGAAAGGCATGCGAGGTTTTCGATTCAGTTGGTTCATCGCGGCAGCGATTGTGTTGAGCCCAATGACGGCTTGGGCGGGCAACCAGGAGGTCGCCGAACAAATCGCCGCGTCCCTGAAGAACAGCGGCATGCTTCAGGGATACAAGATCGGCGTCCGTTTCCAAGACGGCACTGCCTGGCTCCGCGGAACCGTCAGTGATCAGGAACAGATGAATGCCGCCGTGCGTTTGGCCTACCAGACGCCCGGTGTCGAACGCGTCATCAATGACTTGGCGGTGGCACGGCGCGACGTCGTTCAAACGACCGCCCACGAACAACCGGCGACGAGCGCACCGGCCTTGAAACAGGCGCAAGGCGCCTTCGCTCCCGAACGCGTCAGTCATTCGAACTCGGCGGGTTTGGTGGCGGGCATCCCCGCGCAGAAGGTCACCACGACTCCGTCGCTGATCGATCGCATTCGCGAAACGGTCACCAAGCCTTTGGCCGTCAAGCATGCCGATCCGGTGCCGGCGGTTGCCGAAAAAACGCCGACCGTGCCGACGGCCGCCGAAGAACCGGCCTTGGCCGCCCCCGAGCTGAACCAGATCGCCATGACCGAGGCGCCCCAACCGACGCCGGCGGCTCCGCGTCCGATGCCGATCGCCTATAGCCAAGCTCCAGCAGCGGCTCCGACTCCGGCTCCTGCCCCCGCACCGGCGGCGGCTCCCGCTCCGATCCCGGCACAACCGCAGGCTGTGGCAGGTCGCCCCTTGCCCGCGTATGTCGCCTCGGTCGGCGGCGTGACCCCGGCTCGATACGACCAGCCGCACATGCCGAACTACGCTTGGCCGAGCTACGCGGCTTACCCGAACTATGCGGGCGTGACCTATCCCAAGCAATACTCGCCCGCCGCGTGGCCGTACATCGGACCGTTCTACCCCTATCCGCAAGTGCCGTTGGGTTGGCGGAAGGTCACCTTGGAATGGCACGACGGATGGTGGTTCCTCGACTTCGATGACGGCTCGACGCACGGTCCGTTCTCCGGTTTGTTCCGTCCCCTGCGTCATCATTGATGAGCGACGAGGCAGCCGCCGGCCCTAGCGTGCCATGGCTGCTTTTCAACGGATCCCCAATCGGATTATTCCGGCGTATTCCGAAGCCTCCGGTAGAGATTCTCTCCGGAGGCTTTTTGTCGGCACGCACGGTGCTTCGCTCACGATCGCCGAAGGTTCGCCCGCTTCCGGCCCCGCCGACTCACGCGTACACACTCCAGGCGTGGTTTGGCGTCGGTTCTCTGAACGCTTTCGCGGGAACCGTGCCGTACCGTCGTCGCGGTCATATGCGGCCGAAGCGGTGTTTTCGAAACTTCCCGAGCGTTCCGAAAAACCTGCAAGTTCGTCACATATTC
>CAYVVR010000756.1:0-1850 GCA_964454655.1 uncultured Planctomycetaceae bacterium
CCGACAAGGTTTTCGACTAGCGGATTTTGTGCGGTTGCATTGTGATTCCGGCGAGACCGCCGAGCAAGCCGCTTCGCAGCATCTTTACCCCGCACATTGCGAAACACGACCGCTTCGCGTATGTTGGTTCCTCGGCGCTGCAATTACCTGCACCGCCTCGTTTTGCTCAACCGCTCGAATTTCCCCCCCGAACATCCTCGAGTAGATGGAGGTCGCACCGTGCGTCTGCGAATCGTTGTCAGTCTTGTCGCGACGACACTGCTCGCGTTTTCCTCGTTGTCGTGGGCCGAAGAGAACCGCGCGGCCTGGCGCACGCCGGATGGAAACGGTGTGTTTGAATCGAAGAACCTTCCCGAAACCTGGAGTGAAACACAAGGCATTCTCTGGAAAACGCCGATTCCCGCGTGGGGGGCCAGTACGCCGGCCGTGTGGGGAGACGCCATCTTTCTGACCTCACACGTCGAACCCGTCGAAGAAGACGCAGAGGGGCCTTTCGACCTGGTCGCGCTACGAATCGACCGAAACACGGGCCGGATTGTTTGGCAAAAAAAGCTGGGCGAAGCCGACATTCCTCGGACCGGTGCACGAGGACGCTCCAAATACCACCGCTATCACAACGCCGCTAGTCCCTCACCGACCACCGACGGACGTTACGTGGTCTTTCACTTTGGAAACGGTGATCTCGTCGTCACCGATTTCGACGGAAACACCGTGTGGCGTCGTAACCTGCAAGATGACTACGCGCCCTATTCGATCTGGTGGGGGCACGCGAACAGTCCGATTATCGTCGGCGATTTACTCATCTCGATATGCATCCAAGATTCGCTGGCCGATCTGCAAGAAAAGCCGAATCCTAGTTACATCGTCGCCCACGAATTGGCCACGGGGCGAGAACGTTGGTTCACGCTCCGAATGACCGGCGCCGAAAAAGAATGGTGCGACGCCTACACGACGCCCATCGTACGTCGCGTCGACGGACGGACGGAAATCATCGTCATGGGGGGCACGTGGCTCGACGCCTACGACGCCCAGTCTGGTAAGCAGTTGTGGTATCTACCCGGCCTCGAAGGGAACCGCACGATCACCGGACCGGTCGTTGTGGGAGATGTCGTCTTTGCCACGATCGGCAAAGGGGGGCCGACGTTCGCCGCCCGCATTGGCGGTGAAGGACGCTTGCCGCGCGATCGCATCCTGTGGGAAAACAAGAGCAACTGTCCCGATTCACCGACGCCGGTCTATTACCGAGGCTTGCTTTTCCTGGTCAGCGACAACGGAATCGCCCAGTGCCTCGACGCGGCGACGGGAGAAATCAAGTGGCGCGAGCGAATCGGCGGGACATTCAAGGCGTCGCCGATCGTGGCCGACGGCAAGGTCTACTTCGTGAATCTCGAAGGCGAATGTACGGTCACGGCGGCCGATGCAGAATACCGGGAAATCGCCAAAAACGAGCTCGACGATGCGTTCACCGCCTCGCCCGTCTGTACCGACGGCAGGTTGTACCTTCGCGGCAAGCGCTTTCTGTATTGCATCGGGAAACCGTAAGCCGATCGCAAAATGAGCGTCGAAACGTGCGGGCATCCCCGTTCGACTATTCGACGGTGAACGTTACCACCGCCGCGCAGTCGAATTCCGGTATGTCGATCACTTGCGAACCGTCGGCCGTTTTGCTCATGTCGAGCGCCCGCCCGGTGACGACCTCGCGTACGTCGGTCACCTGTAGCGACGGATTCACGATCAATCGCACATTGCGGCAGGGCTGTGGTCCTTGGAATCGTAAGGCATCCAGATAGCCGGGCGAATACTCGCCGGAAGGGAGTTTTGCGTGGCCGGTGAACACCCACGAAAAATCG
>CAYVVR010000757.1:0-1849 GCA_964454655.1 uncultured Planctomycetaceae bacterium
GTCCCAACGCCCGCGGTATCATTCACCTCGGCGCGACGAGTTGCTTCGTCACCGATAATACCGATCTGATTTTGATCAAAGAAGCCCTGGCATTGGTCTGTCGCCGTCTTGCGGCAGTCGTCGACGCACTGGGGACGCTGGCCGCGGAATACCGTGACCTGGCCTGTTTGGGCTTCACCCATTTTCAGCCCGCTCAGCCCACGACGATCGGCAAACGGGCGTGCTTGTGGGCGTATGATTTCGTGCTCGACTTGGAAGAGGCCGAGCATCGCTTGCAATCGTTGCGGGCGCGAAGCGTCAAAGGAACTACGGGAACACAGGCCAGTTTTTTGGCGTTGTTCCACGGCGATCACGAAAAGGTGCGGCGGCTCGAAGAATTGGTGTGCCGCAAGATGGGCTTCGACGAAAGCTACGCCGTGACCGGTCAGACGTATTCCCGCAAGGTCGATTCGCAGGTCTTGGCGTTGCTCTCGCAAATCGGCGAGAGTGCCCACAAGATGGCCACGGATATACGTCTGTTGGCGCACCGCAAAGAGGTTGAAGAACCTTTCGAAAAGGACCAAATCGGTTCGTCGGCGATGGCCTACAAACGCAATCCCATGCGAAGCGAGCGGATTTGTGCCCTGGCTCGCTTCGTCATGTCGCTTGCTTCGAGCGCCTCGATGACGCATGCCGTGCAGTGGTTGGAACGCACGTTGGACGACAGCGCGAATCGACGGTTGGTGATTCCACAAGCCTTTTTGGCCATCGACGCCGTATTGATTTTGTGCCTGAACGTGCTGCGAGGGACGGTCGTCTACCCGAAGGTGATCGAGCGAAATCTGCGAGAAGAATTGCCGTTCATGGCGACGGAAAACATCATGATGGCCGCCGTCGAGAAAGGCGGCGACCGGCAAGAGTTGCACGAAGTCATTCGACGGCATAGCCAAGCCGCAGCCGCAGAAGTCAAACAGCACGGCAAACCGAACGACTTGTTGGAACGGCTGGAGAACGATCCCGCGTTTGCGGGCGTCGACGTCCGCGGTGCGTTGGATGTGCACCGATTCGTAGGACGGGCTCCCGAACAAGTCGACGAGTTCTTGGAGAAGGTCGTGGCCCCCATCCGGGCGCGGTATGCCGACCTAAACGACGTTTCGGCGGACGTGCACGTTTGATCGCCGATCCGCGAGAGTTCCCCACAAAATGCAGCGGGCTGCCTTCCCGGGCGAGGAGGCAGCCCGCCGGCGTTCTATGGGGCGATTTGAGTGGTGCTCATCACTCGATCACTTGCGGCTCACCCTCGATATCGACGGCGATTACCGACGCGATCGGATCGGGGGCTTCTGCGGGCAGGGTGATGGTAACGCCACCGTCACCGGTCGCGACATCCAAATCGCTTCCATCGGCGAGGAGGAACGCTCGCAACACCTTGTTGCCCAGCGGCACTTGCAGCTTGCCCGAAGCAGGCCACTCGAAGACATGCAGGTAAAGACGCGTGTGGTCGCCGAATTTCTTTTGTGTGCAGCGACCCCAGGGAGTTTTGCCGAACGGACTGGCTTGGGTGCCGTAGATCGATTCGCCGTTGACCTTCATCCAACGGCCGATGCCTTGAAGGCGTTCCACCGAGGCAGGCGGGATTTCGCCTTCGGCCGTCGGGCCGACGTTCAACAGGTAGTTGCCTCCTTTCGAGGCGATGTCGATGAGGTTGCGAACGAGCGTTTCGGTCGACTTCCAATTGTGGTCGTCGCGCTTGTAGCCCCAGGTGTTGTTCATCGTCATGCACGATTCCCAGTCGACGCCGGGCAAGCCGGTAGCGGGAATTCGCTGTTCGGGCGTGCCGAAGTCGCCGACGTATTCCTGATCGCCGCGG
>CAYVVR010000758.1:0-1838 GCA_964454655.1 uncultured Planctomycetaceae bacterium
AGAATGCTTCAGGGACTGTCGTTCAACAGATCATTGTACCTGACCGGACCGGCGGAATTGGCTGCCGAAGCGACGAGGTGTCAGTCCGCGTTACCGCTGGATGTTGTGGCCAGCTGCGAAAGGTGCTCAAACCAATCTGTCATGACACGGTCATACTGGAACGAGGACTGGTACGCGACGGTTGCGGCGCCGGCCATTTGGGTGAGCAGCTCTGGATTGACGGTGAATTCACGAAGCAGGTCAGCAAAGTACTCAGGATCGCCTGATGGATACGTCCTCGCAAAACCCGCGGTAGAGGCCAGATCGACGAAAGCACCCTGTTGCAAGCTCGTCAGAACAGGAAGCCCCCCTGCCAGGTATTCCACCATCTTGTTTGAAATGGTCGCTTCGAAACTTGGCTCCGGTCGATAAGGCGCGATGGCCAGATCCGAGCGAGCCATCAGCGTCACCAGCTTCGGCCGGTCAACGAACCCGGCAAACAGGATGCCCGATTCATTTCCATAGCTTGCCTCAAGTCGCGCCCGCTCTTCTCCGTCACCGCAAATCACCAGTTCCGCGGGAATTCCCGCTTCGCGGGCACGCAGGGTGCCGGCGATGGCAGTATCCAGATCCATGCTCGTTGCCAGCGTGCCCAGGAAGCACAGGCGTATGCTTTGACGTTGTTCTTGTACACCAAGCCGATCCCAGAATGTCGCCGCGTCACGGCGATCGGCGTCCGAAATCTCATCGGTGACATATGTGAAGTAATGGCAGCGATCCAGCGTCTGTCGTGGTCTGCGAGCATGACGAAGACCCCAGTCCACAAACGGTTCCGAAATGCCAGTTATCCCTGCGGCATTGCGGCAGGCATAACGCGCCATCCAGTAGTACGGGGCGAGCGGAATCCGGAGTAGTGGGTGTAGCGAGGATGGAAAAGGATTCAGAAAATAGTCAGGCCACCAGTCCCGCACGTCGACGAGTACGGGAACCCCGGCGCGCTTTCCATACCATGTTGCGGCGACACAGAGTTCCAGTGTCGGCAGGGCAACGACAATGACGTCTGGCCTGTCCTCGCCGGGCAGCCGTCGAAATGTCCGCGCAGCTCGCCATCCGCCGACAAGGTGATCAAACAGCCGCCGAAGGGAGACGTTCTTGCGATATCCGGGCACCCGCAACATGCGAATATGTACACCCGCCCACTCGGCTGCGTCGGGCAGAGGGCGCCGCCGTTTTTGAATGTGGTCGAAGCTTGTTGTCCACCATGTGACCTCGGCGCCGCGATCTGCCATTTCGCGAGCGAGCAGGCCCGCTCTGTGCAGGCGGACCTGATCGCCGTCGAAAGGAAGCGGTTCCCCCGTTGCTACGATCCAGATGCGCTTCATCACTCTAGTTGCTGGTCTTGTAGAAAATCGTGAATGCTCTCACGGGTCATCCGGGGCCTGCAACCGCAGGCGAGCTTTCAGCAGTATAGCAAAGGATCGAGCCGACTCCTGAAGGCCGTGCGCGAACGGAGTACATAACCGTTGGCTCGCATGCGCCGCCAGTTCACGGGAGGCCGCGATGGATCGGTGGCCGTTCAGGACGGCCAGTACCGTTGAACGTGCAGGTTGAGCCGAGACCAGCCATCCTGGCCGACAAACGCCCGTTGGTGCGGGTCTGCGGCCAGAGCCGATCCGCAGTGTGGAGGCTACGGCACGGGCTGAATCACGACGTCATCGACCCAGAACGTGAATGGTGTCGAAAAGTTTTCCGGATACAGCGCAAACCCAAGATCATAGAGGTCGTAGTCGTCTGGTATCTGAATATCGAACGAGTATTCTTTCCAGTCCTGCGCGGGTGCCGGGCCAATGAGGCCGGTA
>CAYVVR010000759.1:0-1832 GCA_964454655.1 uncultured Planctomycetaceae bacterium
GTATCCATTTGTTCACCAATACATACAGTACCACGAAATGGCGAAGAAGGAACCGAGCCGCCGTTCCGGCAGTTGACGGCGACAAAGCGAGGCACGTCAATCGGGCGAGTTCTGCGCGATGCGATCGCGCCGAATTTCGTACAGATCGTACAGATCGAACATGATCTCGCGCAGGTTGCCTTCGTGGCGGTCGAATGCCGCATCGACGTCCGCCGGTTCGATCAAACTCGGCGCTTCGTGCGACTGCTGAAGATGCGCGACGATCCGGCGTGCCTGTTCCCGATCGGGGCGGGTTCGATACAGCACGGGCAGCCCCAGCGGCCGGTGACAGGTCACGAACAAGCCGCACCCTCGCAAACGCGTCCACGCGCGAAGCGATCGCCGCACGACGACCGATAGCTGTTCGTAACCGTCGACCACCATCACCGCCCCCGGCACGGCCCGCGCAAACGTGCGATCGGGCAATCGATTCGCCGCCTGGTGCAGCTCGACGAATACGACTTCCTTGCGTCGCTCGGTCAGGCGGCGGGCGAATTCGGCCGTGAACGCCGACTTCCCCGTACCGTGCGGCCCGACGATCGAACCGCGACATTGCAGGGCGAAAAAGCGGTCGATCAAACGCTCGAGATCGACGTCCGGCGGCGGCAGATAGGCGATCGCCCCGGGGCGAACCAGGCGGGCGACGAACGGATTCTCGATCGGGCCGACGGAATCGGGCATCAACGAACCTTCACTCGCGCCCGGGCGACACCGCCCAGTCGAAACGGAACTTCGACGAGTTCATCGCGCCCGTCGGTCAAAAACAGACGTACCCGCACGCACCATTGCACCCGCACGATAAGCCCGTCGTAGCTCAACGGACTGGCGGGCAACTCGGTCTCGAATCGCACGGGACGCCGCGGATCGATCCAGTCGCCCTGCTCGCTCGACCAACGGCGGAAATGATGCACGTGCAAGTCTTGGTCGCCTTTCCCGTCGGTGTACCACAACACCGAAAGCTCGACCGCCCGGATCTCGTCGCGGCGCACGTCGCGGATGACGAACTCGCCTGAAAGCATATCGCCGGGTTCGTACCGCACCTTGCGACCGTCGAATCGGATGTCGATCGACGCCGAGCTCATGGCCGCACCTGCGAAGAAACGTCGAGCGACGCCGACGAGCGATGTTCGTTCGCCGCGGGAAAGGCCGCCTCGCGTCGCGTCGCCTGTCTCGTCAGTTGCACGCGCACCGGACGCACGATCAACGGGGCCGCCCGCTCGATCGGCGGCCAACCGTCGGCCTCGATCCGCACCACCAAACGCCAACGAATCTCGTTGTGTTCCGACTTGAACGAGTGCATCGCCCGCTCGGGAATCGCGATTTCGCACTCGCACTCGTAGGGAACGGAATTGAGAATGGCGAACTTCTCGTGCCGAGCGACCGTTTCACGATACACCCGACGCGACTCTCGCCGCGTGTTCGTCCCGTGCTCGAAGGTCGCCTCTTCTTCGCATTCCAAAATCACCTCGAACCGTTTGACTTGCAGGGCGCCCGCCTGCTTCACGAACACGCGGTAGCGTTCGCCCGGCAGCAACGGATAGTCCGAAGTCTCGATCAGCGTCGGCCCGATGCCCACCGTCGAAAAGGCCTGGCGCAACATCTGCATGATCAGGTACACGCCGATGCACAGCGCCAACAGCCAGAACAGCGTGGTTCCCCAGCTCCACGACTTGGTATAGCCGAACTGCCAATTGACCAAAAATGCGACCAATACGATCCCGTTCCAGAACCCCGCAGCTGCCAACCACGGAAGCACATGCCGCACCGGCGAGGCGTTCGTCGGCAGTCGATAC
>CAYVVR010000760.1:0-1832 GCA_964454655.1 uncultured Planctomycetaceae bacterium
GATGTCGGCGGCAGCGCCTTGGTTGTCAGTCAATTCACGCTGCTGGCCGATTGTCGCAAGGGACGTCGGCCTAGTTTCACAGCGGCCGCACCGCCTGAATCGGCGCAAGCACTTTACGAAGTCTTTTGCGAGCGGCTGAAAGAGCAGGGAGTGCCCGTCGCCACCGGAGTCTTTCGTGCGCACATGGAAGTTGCCTTGGTCAACGATGGGCCCGTGACGATCTTGCTCGATAGCCTTCGATTGAAGGGGCCTCGCCGAGGACCTCGCTGATCGCGCTTCGTCGGGCTGGTTCTATCGGGGAAGACGAATCGGAACCACGTCGGTGTCGTCGATTTGCGGCAAAGCCGGTGCGTCGGTTTCGGAGGGCGCCGAGGTCGTTTTGTCGCGGTGTTGCTCGAGTCGTTCGAGGGAGGCGTCGATCTTCGTTCCCGCGGCATTTCCCAAGGCGTCGAGATGGGCCATCAGTCGTGGCTCTTGCACGATCGTCAAGGCCAGGAAAATGCACGTCAAGTAAGCAACCGCCGTCGCGAAAATGTTCTTACTGAACATCTTCAGGCCGGTACCGAAACTCTTGCGTAGACGAACACGGCCGCGTGAAGTATCGATGCTGTAGAACTCGTCGAGCAACAGGTGAGACAAGTAGCCCATCAAAACGGCACTCGCCTTGAACAGGCGTATTGAAAGCGGTCCGCTGGCCAGCAGGAAGGCGGCTTGGCCGAAGCACGCGGCAGCCGGGATGCTGTGGAACATGCCTCGGTGGACGGTGAATCGGCTGAGAAGATGCCCGCCGAGAAAACGAATGGCCAAATAGATCGTCGCGCCGACGAGGACGATCGTCTCGGAATCGCACCCTGCTCGCTGCATATGCCCGATCAACATCATCGGCACCACGGCCGCGGCAAAGGTGAGGCTTTCGCGTTTTGGGATTCCCGAGTCGCTGTCGATGTCGGGCAGCATTCCCGAAACGGCGCACAGCCCCCCTGCCAAGATCGACGAGGAAAGCGGCGCGTGGAACAAAACGTGTCCGACACCGGCGTAGGCAAAGCCGAGCACGCTACTCGTAGAGATATGGGTCTTGAAATCGGCCATAAAGAGAAGTCTTCCTGACGAGGGTGTGAGGACGAAGCATATCGTTGTTTAGCAAATATTTTGTAACGGCGGAAAGCCCGTTCCGGCAAAACGACGCTGGAACGTTGCCTAGTGCCTGCAAAGCAAGCACTGCACGCGAGTGTCGGGAATCGCTCTTTGGTCCAGCGACGGCACGCGATATACTCCCCTGCTCGCTTCGGCGAATGGACGTTCGACGAGACGGTGAATCCGGCATGAGGAACGGCGATGCAGATCTACGACATCGTAATGGTGATCGTGTTGCTTCTGGCGACGATGTTCGGGGCCTGGAAGGGGATGGCTTGGCAACTGGCCTCGCTCGGCTCGTTGGTGGTGAGCGGTTTCGTCGCGGTTCGGTTCAGCCCGCAGTTGGCCCCCGTGATCAGCAGTCAGGCGCCTTGGAACCGCTTCTTGGCAATGTTGATTTTGTTCGTTCTTACGTCCCTGGGGATATGGATCCTGTTCCGGTACGTTCGGGACGTGATCGACCGTGTTCAATTGAAAGAGTTCGATCGCCAGGTGGGCGCGATGTTCGGGTTCGTGAAGGGGGTGGCGTTTTGCATCGTCGTCACTTTTTTTGCGGTGACGCTGTCGGCGTCCGCTCGCAACATGGTGTTGCAATCGCGATCGGGATACTACATTGCCGTGTTGATCGAAAAGGCCGATCCGGTCTTGCCCGACGAAGCCAGGGCTTACATCGGCAAGTACCTCGAGGAGTTGCACGA
>CAYVVR010000761.1:0-988 GCA_964454655.1 uncultured Planctomycetaceae bacterium
AAAGATATCAACTTCCCAAAGCATCGCGGATTTTCTTGCCTTGTTCTAGAATGCATTCCATGGTCTGCTTGTCGCCCGCGGCAATCGCCTGTTCCAAGGCGGCAATCGCCTGTTTCCAGCGAGCGACGGCTTCGAGAACGAACTGTCGATTATCGGAGAAGATTTGAACCCACAACCCGGGATCACCGGCCGCCAAACGCGTCGTATCGGCCAATCCGGTGCCGCTGATCCGGAGAACTTCTTCGGGCATCGCAGCGGCGAGAGTCGTTGCGGCAAAATGGGGGAGATGGCTTGTCAGGGCGACGGCACGATCATGGTCTTCGGGCGTCATCTTCATGACGACCGAGCCCAACGAGGACCAAAGTTCGGAGAGCGTGTCGTAGTCTTCCGCCCGCGTGTTCGCCGTCGGCGTGACGATGCAAATTTTCCCTTCGAAGAGGTCGGCATCGGCGTGCGTGGGGCCTCGTTTTTCGCTCCCCGCTAGCGGGTGGGAGCCGAGGAAGCGGCATTCGTTGGCCAGCGGTCCGTCGAGTGCCGCGACGATCGAGCGTTTCGTGCTTCCGGCGTCGGTGATGAGCGTGCCGGGCCGACAGGCCGCAGCCGCCTGCCGCACATGTTCGACGATCATATTGACCGGCGTGCAGACGATGACCAGATCGGCTTCCGAGACGCCTTTTTCTAGCTCGATCGTGGTGTTCGTGACGGCCCCGACGCGGCGGGCCGCCCGCAGCGAGACCTGACGGCGTCCGATCCCGATGACCCGCTCGGCGAGCTTGCGTTTTTGCAGCGCCAATCCGATCGAGCCGCCGATCAACCCCACCCCGACGATCGCCACCGTGTTCCAACGTGCCATGTTCCCGGTCTCCGCTAGCAGAAGTCGAGCTTGCCATTGTAGCAGATTCCCCCCGCTTTTGAATTGACCCGGAACATCGGCTGAATGCTAAGGGACCAGTTCAGCTTTTGCGGTTGGTTTGTGGGTTGAGAGAAT
>CAYVVR010000761.1:998-1832 GCA_964454655.1 uncultured Planctomycetaceae bacterium
TGGGGAGTGCTTGCCGGTCTGCATCACCCGTTACGAATCGCGCGAGGCTGATGAGCGAACGGTTGGTTTCTCGCAGGCGTCTTCGGATTGTGGGACGCGTGAGGTTGAACCCGCGATAAGACCCGAGGCAAAATTTCGTATCATGACTGGCATGGGCGTCGTTGGATCATGGCAGCGAGGAGTTGCATGTCGGTGCCGAAGCTTCCCGAATCGCGATATTTCCCGCCGGCCGAGGAAGCCGACCCGGACGGCATTATCGGCATCGGGGGCGAATTGTCGCCGGATTGGCTCATCGACGCCTACACGCACGGCATTTTCCCCTGGCCGTTCGACGAAGATTTTCCGATTCCCTGGTGTTCGCCCGATCCGCGGGGCATCATTCCGCTGGACGGCTATCATTTTTCCCGCAGTTTGTGCCGCTTGGTGCGAAAGCGGCGTTTCGACGTGACGTGCGACCGGGCGTTTCGGCAGGTGCTCCAGCATTGTGCCGATGCCCACGGCGGACGCGAGCACACGTGGCTCACCGGGCCGATGATCGATGCCTACGACGAACTGCACCGTTTGGGCTTGGCTCATAGTGTCGAGGCGTGGTTCGAGGGAAAACTCGTCGGCGGGGTGTACGGGGTGGCGATCGGCGGACTGTTCGCTGCCGAGTCGATGTTCTACCTGATGCCGAACGCGTCGAAAGTCGCCCTCGCACACCTACTCGTTCACGTGCGCCGCCGCGGTTACCGCCTATTCGATATTCAGATGGTCACGCCGCACACGCGGACGTTCGGGGGAATCGAGATTCCGCGGTCGGAATACTTAGCACGTTTGGCTCGGGCGCTGGAG
>CAYVVR010000762.1:0-373 GCA_964454655.1 uncultured Planctomycetaceae bacterium
GAAGGCAAACAGGCCGCGCGTTGCAAACAAGACGTACTACGCAAAGAGTGCCTCGACGGGTTTGCCCTCGCCGTTTTCGGTGACGTAGAAGGGGCGTTTCTCGATTTCGAACGCTGTGCGCGGCGAGATTCCCATCGCGGTGTAGATGGTGGCGTGCAAGTCCGAGATCGAGACCGGATCACGAGTCACCAGCAAGGGGCGTTCTTCGGCCGTCTCGCCGTGGAGGTATCCTCGCTTGATGCCGCCGCCGAACATCAAAACGGAACTCGATCCGGTGAAGTGGCGGTGCAGGCCGTATTGTTTCAGCTCGGCCATTTTGTCGGCCTTCGCCCGCGATTGATCGCGAGCCGTGCTCCCCGGGACACCTTCGACC
>CAYVVR010000762.1:383-1830 GCA_964454655.1 uncultured Planctomycetaceae bacterium
GTGTGCGATCGAGCAGGCCGCGTTCTTCCAGGTCCGAGATCAATTGCGCGACGGGCCGGTCGATCATCTGCTTCATGGCGGCTGCGCGGGTGTGGCCGTTTTCGTGCGTATCCCAGCCTTCGAAGGGGACGTACTCGGTCGTGACCTCGATGAATCGGGCACCGGCCTCGACCAGGCGGCGGGCCAACAGGCAGCCCAACCCGAACCGCCCGGTGTTGTACATATCGTAGACCGCCTTCGGTTCCTCCGACAGATCGAACGCCTTGCGTTTGGGAGACATCAACAGCCGATGGGCGTTTTCGACCGATCGCAGCATCGCCTCACGGTGTTCGGCCGAGGCGTGCCGATAAGCCGGGTTCTTTTCGATCAGGCGGCGATAGAACTGGTGTCGGCTTTCGAACCGCGTGGGCGTCATTCCTTCGGGCGGCCGCACCGCACGAACGGCATCGTCGGGATACGGTAGCAGAAACGGCCCGAATTCGCTGCCGAAAAAGCCCGCCTGGTGGAACGCCTTCAATTCTTCCTTCTCACCGACCCCTTCCAATCGTTGACCGATGTCGATGAAGGCGGGAATCGCCGGGTCGCGCGGCCCCAGCAGTTTGGCGATCCACGCTCCCATGTGCGGTGCAGCGACCGTTTGCGGAGGAACGTAGCCCGTGTGCCAATGGTATTGGTGTCGCGAATGAAGAATATGCCCCAGGTCGGCCAGCACGTGCGAGCGGATCAGCGTGCCGCGGTCCAAGATCGATGCGATTCGTTCGAGGTGCTGCGATATCTTGACGCCGTCGACGACCGTGTCGATCGCCGGAAAGGTGCTGAGGATCTTTTCGGCAGGTAAACCGACCTCGAACGGCTCGTACCGCTTGGGATCGAACGTATCGGGCGCCGCCATGCCTCCGGCTATCCACAGCAAGATACACGCGTCGGCCTTCGGCGCCGGAGCCGAAGCGGCGCTGTCGGCGTGAAGTCTGGGGATGGGGCCGGCCAAGGCCGCCAACGTCGCGGCGGCGGTCGACTTCAAAAACGCCCGCCGACTATGGGCTTTCGCGTTGAATACCTCGGATCGCATGGACCGTTCCTCGTCCTCGAAATCAATGAACAAAAAAGAATTCGGGCTGCATCAACAGCGCCCAAAGCAGGTCGGCCACCCCTTCGGCCTGCGGTGCGTCGCCGAGAAAGGATGTCGCTTCGGCCAGCTCGTCGGCGGACGGGGGACGACACAACGTCGCCAGATACACGTGCCGAACGACAGCCTCGGTCGACGTGTTTTCGGCGGCCAGTCGAGCACCGGCCTTGGCCGCCAGCGACGCGAATGTCTGCCCGTTCGTCAGCTCCAAGGCTTGAAGCGTGTCCAAGTCGGCCGGCCGCGTCGAAACGACCTGCTCCCGATTGGGACGCCCCAACGCCCGTTGCAAGGCATCGGCACGTACCAGCGCTGCACGAACGA
>CAYVVR010000763.1:0-1821 GCA_964454655.1 uncultured Planctomycetaceae bacterium
GGATGATGGTGTTCTTCGATGCGTTGATCCCGACGGTCGGATGACGTCCGCGGCGGATCAAGTCGGGCAACATGGCTTCGATGTTGCTTTCGCCTGCTCCAAAACACTTGATGTCACGGCGGACGATCGTCTTTCCACCGATGCCCACCGCATTCAGACGGTCTCGCACCTCGGGCCACATTTCTTGCATTTCGACCGGTACGCCGGGCAAACAAAAGAAGCGGCAAGGTTCGCGGTCGTCGCGGGGAATCGTCAGAGCAATGCCCGGGGCGGTTCCGTTGGGATTGGCGATCGGCTCGGCGCCGTGCGGAAACAACGCTTGGATTTCGTTCCGCTCGGGCATCGGACGGTTGCGTCGGCGGAAGATTTCGCGGACATGCTCCAACGCTTGGGCATTTTTCTCTAAGGGACGCCCTACGGCGTTTGCCAGGGCCACTCGCGTGAGATCGTCGGCGGTCGGTCCCAGCCCGCCCGTTGTAACGACGACGTCGGAACGATCGATCGCCTGACGAAAGGCGTGAACCATCGCTTGGAGTTCATCGCCGATCGTCGTGTGGTATAGGACACGGACGCCGAGTTCGTCGGCCAGCCGCAAACTCAGCCACTGACTGTTCGTGTCGAGGATGCGTCCCGATGTGATCTCGTCGCCGATCGAAATGACTTCGGCCTGCACGGCCCGATGCGATTCGCTCATCGATTTTTCTCTAGACCTTCAAATGCCGACGGCCGTTGCGTGTTGGATTCACTCGCTCGCTTTTTTCTGCAAGGGGGTGCCCGTCTCACGATCGAACTTGTCGGGGGTGAGTGTTTCGGGCACGTAATCGCCGGTCGACCGACGCCAGGCATCCAAGGCGTGCCGCATTTTGGCCAAGATCGGATCGTAGTTCGGCTTTCCCGCGAGGTTGACCAACGAGTGCGGATCGGCGGCCACGTCGTATAGTTCCTCTTCGGGAGCCGGCACGGTGAAACATTGCATTTGTTCCGGCGGCAGTTTGCCTGCATCTCGCAGTTTGCGCATTTCTTGGAAAGTGGGGCTTCGAACGGCGTCTGCCGGGGGCGTTCGGGGAACTTCCGGAACCCAGTTGCGGATATACATGAAGTAAGTCGAACGCACGGCGCGTTGATAGGCCTTGTAGTCGTGCCAGTTGTGTTCGGCGTATACGTATTCCCGAACTTTTGCTTGCGGATTTCGCAGCAACTCGGCAAAACTGACGCCTTGGAACGTCTCGGAGCGTTGCAATCCGGCTAGTTCGAGAATCGTCGGTGCGATGTCGACCGAGCTGACCAAGCCGGCGCATGTCGAGCCGGGTTGAACATGTCCCGGCCAGCGGACGATCAGCGGCGTGCGGATGCCGCTGTCGGTCACCCACGTCTTGCATCGAGGGAAAGGACGGCCGTTGTCGGAAAGGAAAATGACGACCGTGTCGTCGGCGACCCCTTGGCGTTCTAATTCTGCGAGTACCTGCCCGACGTTGGCGTCGAGGCGGCCGATTTCGTCGTAGTACATTGCCAAGTCTCGCCGCACCTCGGGTGTGTCGGGCAAGTACGGGGGAACGATCACGTCGTCTTCGGTATGCGGCTTCGGAATCGTCCCGTCGTGGTACGGGCGGTGCGGATCGGTGGTCGCCAGCCAGAAAAAGAACGGGCGGTCTTTCGGGCGTTCGCGCAACGTGGGCAACCAGTAGCCGTAAGCTCCGTCGCCGCCGCCAACCTTGACCACGTCGAATTGGTCCTTCACCGCATCGCCTAGGTGCCATTTTCCCAATGCGGCCGTGAAATACCCGGCCTCTTTGAGCAGCTTCGAGAACAACACCTGATCGG
>CAYVVR010000764.1:0-1814 GCA_964454655.1 uncultured Planctomycetaceae bacterium
GGCGATCGTCATGTTCGGCACCAACGACATCCGACGCGGAACGGTCGAGCAACACGAAGCGAACCTTCGCACGCTGATCCGGCGTTGCCTCGATCGCGGCGTGGTCGTGATCTTGACGACCATCCCGCCGATGCACGGGTACGACGACGCCGTCCGCCGGGCCGTCGAACGCCAACGAAAGCTCGCCGAGGAGTTTCATCTGCCGTTGATCGATTTCTACGCGCACGTCCTGCATGCCCGGCCGGACGATTGGGACGGCACGTTGCCGCAATTCGCCGCCTTCGATACGTACGAGGTGCCGACACTGATCTGCAAGGACGGCGTCCATCCGAGCAACCCGCAAGCATGGCGCAACGACTACACCGCCGAAGGAAGGCGGCACAGCGGGTTCGTGTTGCGCAACTACCTGACCTTGCTTGCGTGTGCCGAGGTGATTCGCACGGTGTTCGAGGGCAAGGCCCACGATCCGCGCGTCGAAGCGGTCTTGGGCGCCGATCCGTTTGCCCGTCGGCCGGTCGAGCACGAATCGGCTGCATCTCCGGAAGACGATCCCTTTCGCGTTCCCGCGTGGTTTCCCGAAGCCCCGCCGCTTCCCGCTCCACGAGGGCGCGTCGTCAACGTGCGAAACGCCGTCGAATTGATGAAGGCCGTCGAAGCGGCCACACCCGGTACGACGATCCTTTTGGCGCCGGGACGTTACCTGCTGCCGCGAAGCGTTCAAGTACACACCGACGGTGTGCAACTTCGCGGTGCCACGGGCCGCCGGGAAGACGTCGTACTCGACTTCTCGGCAAGCAGTCATCACGAAGGCGTCACGTTCACGAACTGCCGCGACGTCGTGTTGGCCGATCTAACGGTCGAAAACGTCCGACAAAACGGGATCAAGATCAACTCGAACCTCGACGTCGATCGCGTGTTGGTCCACAACGTGATTTCACACAACGTGTGGCAGCGGCACGTGAAAGGGCCGGGGGTTCCCGACCAGGACGGAAAACCCGACTTCGTCGACGATTGCACGATCGAGTATTGCCTGTTCGTGAACGATCGCCCGAAACGGCGCGGGGACGAACCGTACGAAGACGAACATCCGGACCAATTCCGCTTCAACTACGTCGGCGGCATCGACGCGATGAACGCACGCGGATGGACGATCCGGCACAACGTTTTCCGCGGCATCCGCGGGGCAAGCGGCGAAGGACGCGGCGCCGTCTTCTTGTGGCACAACGCCACGAATTGCCTGGTCGAAGGCAATCTCGTCATCGATTGCGACTCGGGCATCTGCCTGGGTAATTCGAGCGCTCGCGGCGAGCGACGCCATGCGAACGCCTGCCTCGTGCGGAACAACTTCGTCGTCCGGTGCTCCGAATCGAACATTCTGGCCGACCATACCCGCGACTGCCGAATCTTGCACAACACGGTCTTCGACCCTGAAAGTAAGAACGGTCGGCTGTTGCGCATCGTCCATGCAAACGACGGTCTCGAAGTCGCGGGCAACCTTTTTTGCGGGCCGCGGATCGTCGTCGAGTCGGACTCGCCCATGCAGATTCACGACAACCTGATCGACGATGTGCGGACCTGGTTTCGCAACCCGGCCGAGGGCGACTTACACCTGACCGCTGCGGCCTCGCAGGCATTCGATCGGCTCCCACGACGCGAGGATGCAGCCCACGACATCGACGATACCGCGCGGAACGATCCGACCGACGTGGGCGCCGACGAGTTCGGACGTCCCTGAGCGGCACGGAACGCCTTCCCGAGCGTCCCCCGAGCCGGCGATCTTTTAAGCGGCGAGTCCGAATCTGCCCGGTCGGCCG
>CAYVVR010000765.1:0-1811 GCA_964454655.1 uncultured Planctomycetaceae bacterium
GAACTCGGTCGGATCGCCGTACGTTTCGACGTGGTGCTTGTATTCCGGACGCGTCTTGATGTGCATATTCCGGGGATACCACTCACTTCCGAAAGCGGGCACGCTGTAGACGCCCCAGTGGAAGTAGATCCCAAACTTCGCGTCGCGGAACCAATCCGGCGCCTCGTTCACCTTGGCCAACGAATCCCAATCAGTCGTGTACGGACCTTCAGGAATCGGAGGAACTTTCAGCTCCTCGGCCCGAAGTCGCGATCCTGCCCATGCCGTAACAACGGCCAGGACCAGTACGGGAATCCAGAAACGTCTCCGCATCGATGCGTCTCCTCTACGAAAGCTGACAAAATACGATATTCCGGACTCCTCTCCGGTACGTTTCGTGCCGACACACGATCTCAGTATGCCCCCGCAAATTCCGAACCGCAAACCAATTCATCCCAGATCGCCCATTTCGACGCAAACAAAAATGCACCCCAATTCGATTGCGTCAACACCTTCGACGCACATCGTCCAAGGAAAGATCGCTTTGCGTTTTGGCGTCCCGGTGGATCCTTCGATAGAATGGGGAGCAAGGGAAAACCGACGGCCAACCGTGGGGTGAACGCGTGTTTGAATTCTATTGTCCGAACGACCATCTGTTGGAAGCGGAACCGGACGAGGCGGGCACGCAAGCCCGCTGCCCCATCTGCAACGCCGAATTCGTCATCCCTTCGCCGCCGGATGTTTCTGGTTCCGCGCCTGCGACTCCCGCCGGTGCTCCCCCTCCGGCAGTGGAAACGGAGCCGCCAAGCGATCCGCACGCCGACGCTTGGAGCGATCAGCCGCCTGCCTTTCAGCAAGAAACACCGGTCGTCCACGACGCCCCCGGTGTCGCGCCGGTCGCCGACGAACTGTTGCACATACGGTGTCCGCAAGGCCACATTTTGGAAACGCCGCGAGACATGTTGGGGCAAGACGCCATGTGCCCCCACTGCGGCGCCGTGCTTCGACTTCGCTACGAGTCGACCGAAGAATACCGGGCCAAGCGGCGGGAAGAAATCGAACGGCGCGAGCGGCGTCGCGCGCAGATGTGGCTGCAATGGGCGATCTTCGCCGCCGTCTTCGTGGTGGGGGGCGTGCTTACCCTGATCGTCCTTGCCTTCGCTCGCGGACGATGAGGCGATAACGGGGATGCCCCCCAGGGTGCCGAATCGTTGCTACGGTACGCGTTTCCACGCCAAAACGAGCCAACCGTCGTCGGCCCGGCAGGTCGTCAATTGCACTTTGCCGACCTTGGCTAACTCGCCGGGCAATTCCGTAGGCTCGGCAACCACCGATTCGGGAAAGATCTTTTCGAAACGGCGTTGCAGCATCCGGCGGATCATCTGCTGACGAACGGACAACCGAGCCCCGCTGTCGGGATCGAATCCGGGCGGAAACACGGCGACGTCGCCCTCGCGTACCAGGCGGATCGCGCCTTCCCCATCGTCGACGCGATACGTCACCGAAACATTCATCCCCGGATAGCGGCTACCTTCCTTTTCGTACTCGCGGCCGCGAAAGTGAACGGTCAAACGTCCTTCGTCGAATTGAACGGCCACCGGCAAACGTTGCGAGAAGAAGATGGTCCAGGGGGCTTCACCTTCTTCGGGCTTCAACTCGTCGGGCACCTCGCCGAGCGCATCCGCCAAGCGGGCTTGCAACTTCGCTTCATCGACGGTCGTTCCCGCCAAAGCGACGCCGGCATAGTTGTTCACGAAGGTTTGATGAACGCGAACGACCAGATCACCGTCCGCCGCCGGCGGAGCCTCGTTCCAAGCGGCCGGATGATGCCG
>CAYVVR010000766.1:0-1811 GCA_964454655.1 uncultured Planctomycetaceae bacterium
CTTCAGGCGTACGTCGGCCGCGTCGGGGGCTCGAGGCCAGGTCGTGAGGTATTCGCCCAGCCATTCGGTGTACTGCCGGGCGAGCTCGTCGTTTTTCGGATCGGCCCGCAGAAGTTGTTCCACGTGATACTGCGCCAAGCGGTGCGCCTGGGGAGCTTGCGCGTGCGAGGGCATCGCCAGGGCCAGCTCGCGGTAGCGCGTTGCGGCTTGCGCGTGGCGATTGCGCCGGTGTTCGATGGAGGCCGCCGTGAAACCGTAGCGGAAGGCGTCGTCGGTCTTTCCTGCCGCGGCGGCTTGTTGCCGAGCCTGGTCGTAGGCGGCGAGAGCTTCGTCGTAGCGGCCCGCCCGATACGCGTTTTCGGCCACCCACACCTGCATCGACGGATCGGCCTGTTCGCCGCCGTCGAGCGAGCGGGCGACCAGCAATTCGGCCCGAAACCGCCAATAGGGGCCGTCTTCGCGACCGATCAGGGCGACCAATTCGGTGATGCGGTCGCGCCAGATTTTTTCTTGGTTCGGATCGTTCAGCTCGCGGGCGCGTTTCCATCCGGCGGTCAACGCCTCGAGCTGGGCGTAATCGTAGACGGGCGAGGCGACACCTTGGATCGTGCGTCCCAGCGACGTGAGCCGATCGGCCTCGGCCCAGTCTTGTTCGGCCAGGGCGATCCGTAGGCGTTCCGCCCGCAGGGCCAACGCCGCGTCGGGTGGGGCGTGTTTCTCGTATTCGTTGATCAGCGTCAGGGCCCCGGCATGTTCGCCCAACAAGCGGCGACAACGAACCATCGCCAGCCGGGCGGGCCACGCAAGCGGGTCGTCGAACGGCAATTGGGCGGGAACGCGCAGACGATCGACGGCCTCGGTCAACGCCCCGACGCGGTCGGGCGAATCGGGCGGATACGTCCTCGCCAGTTCTTCCAACGCCGCCGCCCAATGAAAGCGAACGTTCTTTTGCAGCGACAACAGTTCCTTTTCGGAAAGGGCCTCGGGCGCGTTCGTGCGCATGGCGGGCAAGCGGAGGGCGTCTTCCACTTGGGCTTCCAACTCGCGCAAGCGGCCGATCGCCTCGCGCAGCGGCTCGCGAACACGCGTCCAATCGGGTTCGGCGGGCGCAAGCTCGGCCTCTTGCCGCAGCAAACGGCCTTGGGTTTCGAACACGATCGCCTCTTGCAGGCGGGCGATCAGGGTGATCGAGACCGAGGTGTCGTCGTCCGTGCGACATGCCTCGGCGGCCTGTCGCCAAAGGGCGGCACGTTCGGCCGGAGGGCTGTTCAGGGCGTGCGCGCAGAGGGTTTCGGAAAGGGCCACCCGCCAGCGGACGGCCTCGCTCGGCGAAATGTCGGGACGTTCGAGTTCGACTCGGCACACGTGTTCGGCCGTCGTGTACAAGTGCCGTTCCCGCAAGCCTTCCAAGAATCGCGCGTCGTCGGGCGTGTAGGCCGAGGTCGAAGCGGCCAGCAGCGTCCACACCGCGCAAAAGGCGGCCGCGCACGTTCGGGCGAACGGGGTTCGGCGGTTTCGAGTTGGTCGCGTCGCCGTCATCGGCCGGTCGTGTCGTGCGGTCGGTTGGGGTTTCGGGAAACGGTCAGGCATCGGCAGGGGCGGCGAACTGCACGCGGGTAAGCCCCAGGTTTCGGCACACGTCGTACACGTCGATCACGTCGTTCATGGGAACGGCCTCGTCGATGTCGAGGATCACCGGCAGGTCGATGCGAATACGAGCGACCGCCGCGAGCCGGTTCGAGACCTCGCCCAAGTCGGCATAGGTGACGCCGTTGATCTCCCAGCGGGTACCGTCGGCCGTGGCCGCGAGG
>CAYVVR010000767.1:0-1798 GCA_964454655.1 uncultured Planctomycetaceae bacterium
ATCCCTTGGCGATGCTGGGGCCTTTGACCCAGATTTCACCGATCGTTCCGTCGGGGCAGGTTTTTTTCGTATCGGGATCGACGATACGAATCGTTTCGTCGGGTAAGCGCTGTCCGCAGCCTACGATCCGCCGAGGCCGGGGCGTCGTCTCATCGGCCGGAACGGCTTGGCCGTGTTGCAGGCGATCGCCGTCGAAGGTACGGATGATCGGCGGTTCCTTTACATAACCTCCCGAAACGATCAAAGTCGCTTCCGCCAACCCGTAACAGGGATAGAAGGCTTCGCGACGGAAGCCGCAGGGCGCAAAGTACTCACAGAACCGTTCGATTGTTTCTTCGTGGATCGGTTCGGCGCCGTTGAAGGCGACTTCCCAGCTACTTAGGTCGAGTTGATCCCGTTGTTCGGGTTTGATCTGGCGTACACACAGGTCGTAGGCGAAGTTCGGGCCGCCGCTGGTCGTGCCTCGGTAGCGAGTGATCGCCGAGAGCCATCGGAACGGTCGTTGAAGGAAGGCCAACGGCGACATGAGCACGTTCGGCCGGCCCACGTACAGCGGTTGAAGGATTCCGCCGATCAGGCCCATGTCGTGGTAGCTCGGCAGCCAGAAAACGCCCGTGCCCGAGCGGGTGTGTTCAAAGGCGTACGAAATCAACGCCGAATTGTGCAGCAGGTTGCCGTGCGTGAGCATCACGCCTTTGGGCGTGCCGGTCGACCCCGACGTGTATTGGAGAAACGCGAGCGTGTCGGTGTGAATGTCCGGCGTCTTCCAATCGTCGGCGAGGCCGGGGGCGATCTCGTCGGTCGCCAACCAAGGGAGTTCCTGGAGGTGCGGCGTTTCGCCGATGATCGGTTGGACGCGGTCGATCACTTGCCGTGTCGTCAAGGTCACCTTGGCGTGGCAATTATCCGAGACGGCTTCGATGCGGAGCATCGAGCGATTCTTCCGTGGTGGGTAAGCAGGAACGGCGACCACGCCCGCGTACAAACAACCGAAGAACGCGGCGATGAAATCCAATCCCGGCGGATACAACAGCAACGCGCGTTCTCCGGTCAGCCCCATCGATTGCAATTTGGCGGCAACGGCCCGAGCGCGGCGATCCAATTCGGCGTTGGTCAATATTTCCTCTTGCCGATCGCCGTCGACAAGATAGACGAACGCGATGTCGTCCGACTGGTATTCGGCACGATGACGCAACAATTCGACCAGGTTGGGGGGGCCGAAAAACGTTCCCGGGATGTGATCCATGGAGTTGGTCATCGGTTTGTTGCTTTTGCTAAAATTCGTGGATTCGTCTAATCGAGCGCACACCATTATGCGCCGTTGCGTGGGAGGCGGCAGGCACACTTCTCCCAGACGCTTTGCCCCACACGCGCGGACCGCGGGAGATGGACAACGCCGCGTTCCGCTGGAGATTTGCCGGCCTTCCGGGACCGGTTCCCCGCCATTCCGCGAAATCTCACGTCGATGGCGACATCGCCGCGCGACCGCCGCTTACGGCGACGAGTCGGGACCGGAAGGTTCGGGGCAAGACTCCCCGCCTACGGGAAGTCGAGCCTGCTGCACGGCGTTTTTTTCCGTCTTTACCGGCGGTTACCGTTTCCATCGGTTGGGAGACGCAGGAGCGATAACGGGGCCGGCCCTTCGTAGAATCTCTCCCGACTTCCCGATATTCGACCTATCTTATTCTTATTCTTCTGCTTACGCAATTGTGGGGGAGGCCGGGAACTTGGTATCATGGGCCTTGCGAGGGGGATGATCCCCCGTGCCGACCGCCGGACGCATGCGGCCGACGAGGAC
>CAYVVR010000768.1:0-1788 GCA_964454655.1 uncultured Planctomycetaceae bacterium
GAGCACCCCAACGGGCGAATAAGCCGCAAGAAAGGCGATGCCCGACGGCAACACCCCTGTTGCCCGCAGGCGACACCATCACACGCCGATCGCGCGCAGCGTTCAACAGAAGTCCTCGACGCGCATACTGAACCGTCGCCCCGCTTCGCCGGTCAAAAAAGCGCGGCAAATTCGAGACGCAGGCGAAGAGGAATCGCGGGGGCCGTCAGACGACGTCGATCTCGTAGGTCGTGTCGGTATCGGCGATCCGGACGTCGTAGGTTCCGGGGAACACCCGCGCGCGATAGCGGCCTTGGGCGTCCGTCCGCACCGTCTCGACCGACCACCACTTTTCTTTGATCAAACGCTTGAGCGCCTCGTAGGCGGGTTTGGGTGTCATGTCCTTGCGGATCAACCCCGCCGGCGCTTGTTGCCAGGCCCGATCGTCGCTGAAATCCCACCACGTGATCGCCGTGACGGCCGGATGAGAGAACAGCATCGTGTAGAAGCGGACGACCTCTTCCGCCTGGTAACGATCGCCTTCGTCGGAATAGCCCCACGCCGAACCTTGGCCCTTCCATTGCCCCGGCGGCAACGAAAGGATGGTCGTTTCGGTGAAGTGCAGCGGCACGCCGAAGCGTGCGAAGCGCTCGCAAACGTCCCAGATTTTCGCGTTGTCCCACGTGCCGCGGTGCTGGTGACTTTGAATACCGATGACGTCGTACAGGCGGTTGCCGTCTTCATCGACAAGCTGATCGATCACCTCTTCGTACAAGGGACCGACCTCGTAATCGTTGATCAAAAGGGTCGCTTGCGGATTCGCTTTGCGGGCCGTGACAAAACACTGCCGCGTGAATTCCATCTTGCCCGTTTTTTCCCACATGCCGGTCATCTTCGGGGCGCGGCTGCGCTTGCCCTGGAAACGGGCCGCTTCGTTGACGACGTCCCAACGGTCGATCAAGCCGGCGAATCGCGAGACGCAATCGGTGATCCGCTCCATTTGCAAACGCCGGATCGTCTCGGGATCGTCGGGCAGCCACCACGGATCGGAATAGTTCCACGCCAGCGGATGCCCTTTCACGGCAATGCCGTTTTCGTTGCACCAGCGGGCAAGCGATTCGGTGTACGCGTGGTTCGGCTCGCCGCGTCGCCGCTCGTACGACGGCCAATAAAACGCCGCCGTGGCGTAGTTGAGTAATTCGCGAAATCGGTCGCGGTAGGCGGTTTCGAGTTCGGGTGATTCGATCTTGCCCCAGCGAAAGATATTGCATCCGAACAAAAAGGCGTGGCTCTTCTGCGTCAGGGTGACCTCGACGTCGGCCGACGGTCGGCCTGTTCGCTCGTCGGTCACCACTCCGACGATCTCTTGCTTGCGATGTTTTTCGATACGTTCCTCGGCCTCGGCAAGCCAATCGCTGTTGGGGCGTTCCGCCCGGCCGATACGGGGCACGGCGCACACGCTGCCCATCGCACAGAGTGCCGCGGTCGCTTTCAAAAAACGGCGGCGCGTGGTGGAACATCGAGCGTGAAAACGAGACGAGGGGGTCCGGTAATCCGACATTGCCATTGGACTCCTGCATTCACAACTGGGTAGACGATCCAGACGATCGCGGCGGAAGGACCTGTTCCGTTTTCTTGGGGGAATTGAAGGAAGGCGTCGCGGCGGCCCGACGACCACCGACTTGTTTACCCAATTAGTGTACTTCGACGGCGTTCCGATTTCGAATCCATTCCAACGGCGGTTGATCGCGCCCCTCGGTGCGGTGTGTCGGTGCGTGGGCACGCCGTAAAACGCTTTGAGCCTTTCGG
>CAYVVR010000769.1:0-973 GCA_964454655.1 uncultured Planctomycetaceae bacterium
CCTTGTATCAAGTCGTCTACGACGAAAAGCAACGATCGCTGGCCGAATTCGTCGATATCCTCGATCGCGATTTCGCCGAAGCGGAACCGTTCCGGCAATTTCTGCTGAACCGAACGCATAAATACGGCAACGACGACGACTACGCCGACGATGTGATGGTCCGCGTGTTCTCGATGCTCGTCGACGAGTTGGACGGGCGGCCGAACAGCAAAGGCGGCCATTACCGCGTCGAAATGCTGCCCACCACCAGCCACGTGTATTTCGGCTCGGTGACGGGCGCAACACCCGACGGACGCAAGGCCGGCACGCCGCTTTCGGAAGGCATTTCGCCCGTCCAAGGCGCCGATCGAAACGGGCCGACGGCGGTTATCCGCTCGGCCGCCAAGATGGACCACATCAAGACCGGCGGTACGTTGTTGAACATGAAGTTCACGCCTTCGCTGCTGGAAAGCGATGAACAAATCGACAAGCTGGCGCATCTGGTGCGGACCTACTTCAAGTTGAACGGGCACCACGTACAATTCAACGTGGTGCGGGCGGAAACGCTTCGCAAAGCGCAGGCCGAGCCCGAAAAGTACCGCGATCTGATCGTCCGCGTCGCCGGCTACAGTGATTACTTCTGCGACCTTTCCGAGGCCCTGCAAGAGGAAATCATCGCCCGCACGGAACACCAACGTCTATAGACCTGCGCGGTGAAACGGCACAACACCGTCGCCGCGTCGCCCGATCCCGAGAATATGCCCGTGCCGCGATGAAGGATTCCTCCGACGCCTCCGCGTCTTTCGGTTCGCTCGCCGCCTTGCCCGCCGAGTTTCTCGAGCGCCTGAGACGCATCACCGGCGACGACTGGCCTCACGTCGCCGCTTGGCTCGAAAGCCCGCAAGCCCACCGGCCGGTCGGCTTTCGCGTGAACACGCTGAAAGCTTCCCCCGATGACGTCCTCGGCCGATTGGAAGCCGAAGGGCTGCATGCC
>CAYVVR010000769.1:983-1787 GCA_964454655.1 uncultured Planctomycetaceae bacterium
TCCGGCGGGGTTTCTCGTTCCCGGCGAGCAGCGGGAACGGTTGACGCATTCCTCGCCCGCCTCGCAGGGAGAAATCTACATTCAAAATCCCGCGAGCATGGCGGCCGGGCTGATTTTGGCCCCGCAGCCGGGTGAAGAAGTCTTGGATCTGGCGGCCGCTCCGGGCGGAAAGACACTCCACATCGCCGCACTCATGGAAAATCGCGGTCGTATCGCCGCGGTGGAACCGATCCGCGATCGCATGTATCGGCTTCAGGCAAACGTCAGGACCGCAGGCGCGACGATCGTCGCCTTCTATCGGACGGACGGCCGAACGGTCGGCGGTAAGACGCCGGGACGATTCGACCGCGTCCTTCTCGACGCCCCCTGCTCGTCCGAGGCACGCATCCATCCCGACGATCCCGAATCGTATCGGCGGTGGGGCCCCCGCAAATTGCGCGAGTGCGCCCGCAAACAAAAAGGGCTGTTGCAATCGGCCTGCCTGGCCGCCCGTGTGGGAGGAACGATCTTGTACGGAACGTGCTCGTTCGCTCCCGAAGAAAACGAGGCCGTCGTCGCCCACGTGCTCGAACGGTGGGGCGACCGCCTAGAGGTCGAGCCGATCGCGCCCTTGCTCGAAGCGACCTTCCCCTTGTGTCGGCCCGGGCTGCTCGAATGGAACGATACCAAATTCCCCCCCGCGGTGGGCAACGCCGTGCGCGTGCTGCCGCAGGGCGCAACGCACGGCTTCTTCTGGTGCTTGCTTCGAAAGACCGCCGAGATCCCTCCCGAGCGCACGAGACACCGCCCGCGACGTCGCCCCCC
>CAYVVR010000770.1:0-1779 GCA_964454655.1 uncultured Planctomycetaceae bacterium
GGCATCCGCAGCCGCGGGGCCGAGGCCCTCCACGACATCGCAGACCTCGACGCCCCTTTCCGCACGGTTGGGGTCCAGCAGAGGCACCAGTTTCGGGACGACGGCCGCACCGGCATCGACCAACGCGTCGACGAGCTCTTCGATGACGCCAACCTTGTCGTCGGCCTCCAACTCCGGAATGACGGCTTCCGGAACAATGAAGTCGGCAAACTTCATGCGGTGAGTCTCCTCTCGTGAAAAGAAATGCCTCAACCCCCGAGACAAGCGTGCCCCGCTCGCGTGTACGTCGTCGTCTCGGGCTGCGTTACGGCTATGGTTTCGTCAGCTTCAATGCAGGCGGGCACCGAATGCCCCGTCCCGGCGTCCTTCGGCAAGCCCTGCCCCCTCGAACCGAAACGAAAAACGGCCGAGTCCGACCGATGCAACACTGCGTCGACTGCGGCCCTCGGCGGCCCTCTTGCTTCCAGAACGAAAGCGCTATTATAGCGCCTCGTCACGACTGCGACAACGAACCCCCCTCAGCACACACAACCCCAGACCTAGCACGCTACACCCACAAGAAGGGTGAACTACTGTGCCTTCCGCGAGATCCCCGGAAGGGTGGGGTCGTTGTTCACGCGTGCCCGCCAACGCTCGACGGAAGGTTTTCGTCGCGCTTCCGGGGCGTCGGGCTCGTAGTACATCCGCATGCCGGTGGCTTGTTCGAGATTCCAGATCGCCAACACGCGGACGGCCAACCGGGCATGTGCCAAGTACCCGACCAGCTCGCGGGCGGAATCGACCGGCAATTGTTCCGACGGATACATCCACAAGAGCCGATAGACGGTCTCACCGTCCTCTTCGAACAACCGGCGACACGCGTCACGAACGGCCGCGGCCGTCCGAGGCGAGCGGGCCGCCGCCGCTCGGAGTTCGATGATGATTTCTTCCCATTGGGCCTTTCGGTCGACGTCGTCCAAACCGGCGGCTGCCAATTCCACATCGCCCAACAACGCCAGGCCTCGCTGCGCCAACCAAGCGACCTCTTGCTGCCGATGATACGCGGCCTCGCGCAACGCCAAGGCCACCTGGCGTGTCGGGTCGGCCAAGAACTCTTCGGAAAGTTGCAAAGCCGCCCGTTCGCGAAGCAGTGACGCCAAGTTCGTCTTCGGTGCTACCCATTCGACAGGCGACTCGAGCGCCGCCACGGTCGTTTCGGATTCTCCCGCCCGCAGTTCTTTAACCGGTGTGAGCAACGACTCGGCGATGTCGTCGGATTGCCAACGGGCCTCACCTTGAAGGACGACGATTCGCCCTTCCACCGGCGAGGGACGTTCCGCCGGATCGATCCCCGGCACCAAGTGCGGAGCGATCTCCAGCGCGACGGCCGTATCGGGCAGATCCAACGCCAACACGCCGTGCCGGTTTCCCCACTCGACCGCCACGCTCGTCGGCGCGACAGCTTGAATCACGAACCGCCCATACCCTGCTGCAAACAACAGCGACTCTTGTTTTTCGGCGGGCGCCACCTGGAAATACGCCGGTCCGACGACCTGCAACTTCACGTTGTCACCAAAGGAAAACGTCGGTCGATAATCGGGCAACACCAACAACGTGTCGTACGACCGAATTTCGACGTCTCCCGCCACACGGGCCACCGATTGGTGAATCGGATCGATTCGCAACACGACCGCTTCCGGCGACAACAACTTGCCGATCGGCTCCGGCGGCAACGGTGCCGGCTCGGCGCCTCCGTCACCAGCTTTCGGCGGCGTCTCGATCGGCTCGCCGGTCACCGAC
>CAYVVR010000771.1:0-1776 GCA_964454655.1 uncultured Planctomycetaceae bacterium
GCAAAATCTGGCGAACGAGCGCCACGTCTTCGGCGATCTGGAAGTCGAACATGCCGACGATGATGAAGTCGGCGCCGTTGCGGAACGCATACGAGAACCCCATCCGCGGATGAATCGCCCCGGCGGCGAGAACTTTGAAGGCAATCCACGGCTTGTCGACGTTCTTCATGAACTCGGCGGTTTTCTCCGGGTTCAGACACCACATGTTGTCGTTGTAATAATCGTGGTCGGCGCGATTGGGAAGATGCCAACACCAGGCTTCGCGCGCTTCTTCGGGCGTGGCCGACCAATAGCTGTCGGAGTGGAACGTCTTGACGTAGAAATCGGGATCGAGTCCGTGTTCCTCGGCGGCCATCGGCACTTCCAAGGCATGGCTGCCGATTCCGGCCGGAAGGCCTTCCGCACGAATCAATTCCAACGCCTTGGCGATCACGTCGAGCTTGCCGTCGCGGACGAGCGGCTCGGTGACGCCGCCGTGCGTGTACAAGAGCGTCGCCCCCTTGTCGACGATCGAGCGGATCTGGTCCCGCATTTTTTGCACGTCGGGGTCGGGCATCATGCACACCAACGATTGCATGTGCCCACCGTGTTTTTCGTTGTATTCGACGACGAAATCTTGATACCGCGGATCGATTTGGATCGTGTTGATCCCGTGCTGTTCGGCCAACGCCAAGGTCTCCATGACCTTCTCGGGCGTGTTGTAGGCCTTGAACAGCTTCGAGACGTACAGCAGATCGCGGCTATGCGACCATCCGCCGATGAGGTTCCCTCCGATCAACATGCGGCTGATTTCGATCCCCTTGATCTTGCCGCAGGGCAGCGGCTCTTGCTTCGCGGGAGCCTGTTCGCCGCTGTCTGCGTCGCCTTGCTGTTGCATGGCGGCAAGTAGAATTTGTTCTTCCAAGCTCAACGCGGCCCCGGCGGCCGCCGTTCCCAACAGCGTGCGATTCAAAAATCGCCGACGATCGGTCTTCTTGCTTTCCATGGGAACTCCCTTTTTCCGAGGACGGGTTAACGAACGGCGCAACAGCCCCCCACACGGCGGCACGGTTCAAACCACCGCCGAGATATTGCCCACAGAATATCACCCACCGCAGCAAATCGCAAAGTTTGAAATCACAATTTTGCGAAACGCAGCACACCAATGTTTATCTGCATACTAATCTCCCGGATCGCGCCATCGTCGGCGACACGGTGAAGGCGATCGCCGGTGTCGCCGATCGTTCAGCCTAAAAGTCGACCGCGGCAAACTCACCTTTTCGAGGGAACGAGCGGTTTCCTAGAATACACGCGATGGCGGTACCGCAGGTGGGTCAATCCGTCACCGGGGCGCCGCTGAGCCGACTGTGTCGATCGCTGACCGCCGAACACGGGCTGGATCGTATCGTCGCAGAGCTGCGTTCCGGCCATGCCGTCACACTCGACGGAGTGTGGGGCTCGGCGTGCGCGCTCGCGGCTGCTGCGTTGGCCGAAGAAGCCGCCGGGCCGATTGTGATCGTCTTGCCTTCCGCCGAGCATTTAGATGCGTTCGCCGATGATTGGACCTGTTTCAGCGATCGCGAACTCACCCTGTTTCCCCCGGAAGAAGCGCTGCCGGAGGACCTGAGCCTACAAGAGCCCAACGGCGGTGAGCGATTGCGGTTGCTCAAACGGCTATTGCGGTCGGAAGCCCCGGCGGCCGTCGCCACGTGTCCCGAGGCGATGCTGGTCCCGTGCCCGGCCAGGGAGTCGCTCCAAAAGACGACTCGAACCCTGCGAGTCGGCGACCGCATCGAA
>CAYVVR010000772.1:0-1764 GCA_964454655.1 uncultured Planctomycetaceae bacterium
TGATAGCCTCGGAATACTCCTCGGCATCATCGCACCAAGAGGCGTTGTGAGCTCCCGAGTCGGCGGCATCAATTGTCGGAGGGCGACGCCGGAAAACGACCACGCAATTCGCCGTGAAAACGCGGATCGCCGGCCGCGGCCTCCAACTTGCGTTTCAAGAACGCCGCACGCTCGACGACACGCACCTCGGCCAGCAAGGCGAATTTGTCTGTCGCCGAGAGCGGCAACGTGAACGCCAGAATGTCGCACAACGTCCCGAGCGACACTTCGGCTCGGGCTAAATCTTTCAGCAGATCGTCGGCACCCGCGATCTTCGACGCAATGGCTTCCACCGATTCGATCAATCCGGCTCGCAGGTCGGGAACGATCTGCATGTCGGCCGCCCGCACCACGTCGTCGAGCAACTGAACCGTCGCCTGAAACACGCTGCGATCGGCGAAAGGTCGCGCGTCGAGCAATCTGACGCGGCGCGTGCAACGAACACGGCCCGGCCAAGTGCTGCGATTCGTCCGGACCGAAAGAAGCGTGCCGATGCAGGCGTGGCTCGCCAATCGTCCCCCGCTAGGGCCCGGCGTGGGCAACGTTTCGGCAACAACCGCGTTCCCTAAGACTTCCCAAGCCAAAACCAGCGTCGGATCGTGGGGCTCGACACGGCTTGCGATTTCGCCGGGCAACGCCACGATCTCTTCCACGCCGGGAAAGAAAATGCGGTCGGGCAGCGCGATCAGGGGAAGCTCGGTCGTAGCCGTGGCGTCGTCGTGCACGCGAAACCTCACACGCAAAGAAACGCCGCGAATCGAAGTCGACGGCAATCGAATGGTATGACCGACGAAACACGCGGCCGCCGTCTCAACGCAGCCCTTGGAAGTATCCGTAATAGTTCATGAAGTAACCGCCGGGCGCGGCGGACGCCCCGCGGGCGGCGCCCGACTGGAGCTGTTGCAGGCTGCGTGTGACCGCCTGATTCGTCCGCTGCTGGTTCAACATCGGACGAACCAGCGTGTAGTAATTGCCCACCGCTCCCATGCCGTTGGTCGATCCCGAACGATACAGGTTCAAATACGGACTGACCGAAGGCGGTCGATTGTAGGTCGAAAACGGTTTTTGCGCCTGAACGGGTTGACTACGCGGCAAGCTACCGCTCATTTCCTGCGAATAACCCATCATATACGCCGGAAACGGACCGCTCGCCGACCAACCGGCCGCCGATCCGAATTCGGAAACCCGGCCGCTTTCCGTAGGAGGCTGAGGCATCGCCGATCGCGCCGTTCCCCGAGTTGCCGCTTGAGGAGCCTGCGGTTGCGGCTGAACCGGTGCCAACGGCGGAGCCGCCGCAGGAGGTGCCGGCAAAGCAGGTTGGGGTTGCGTCAAGGTTCCGGCAGGCACGTTCGCACCGGGCGCAACGGGTGTTGCTTGCACCGTTTGTACGTTTCGGGCCGAAAGCCCCACGCCCGATCGATTCGGAACCGGTCCTTGTGCCCACGCCGTCGAAACCGCCAAGCACAGCACCATTACCGAGGCAAGCCGTGTTCCCTTTTGCATGCTACCGTCCCCTGTCCGATTTCGACGTCTCGAAGTCCTCACGATTTCCTCGTAAAGGATTCGTTTTCGTTCCTTGTATTGTATGCCCCATGAATCGCGTCGGGACACCGCTTCAGCCGATTTTCCTACCCCGCCCGGACTGCCGACACACCCGCACAGTCGGACACGAACCCTCGACTAGAAGCCGCTCAAACCGCGATTGCTGTTGACGTACTTCACGTT
>CAYVVR010000773.1:0-1761 GCA_964454655.1 uncultured Planctomycetaceae bacterium
CGGCCATGCGGTAGCTGTATCCCAAATCCAAGCGACACACGTTAGCCAGCTCGCGAAGATACTGCCGGTACAGCGGCTCGTCGAGGTGATAGCGTGCCGCTAGGTTTTTCTCGATTTGAGGATCAAGTTGTCGTTCGCGGTCCAACGGACCACCCGGCACCGCGCGCATCAGGAAAAAGCTGACGGTGAAGACGATCCACAACGTCAGCATCATCCACAAGAATCGTTTGGCCAAAAACGCGGCAATCATCGCTCGTACAGGGAAATGGTATTTCGACGGTATCCGCCGCCGTTCACGGGGTTTTGTCGATCTCGATGTACTTCAGCGGATGCACGTCGAGCATATTGTCGTAAAAACCGCGAACCTCGGGGCGCACCATGTTTCGCGTCACGCCGAAGAAGATCGGAATGATGGGCATTTCGTCCATCAGGATCGCTTCGGCTTGTTCGTATTTTTTCAGCCGCAGCGCCGTGTCGCTTTCTTGCTGGGCCTCGACGATCAAACGATCGTATTCAGGATTCGACCAACGGCTGTGATTGTTCGGATTGCCGGTGGTGAACATCTCCAGAAACGTGTTCGGATCGAGATAATCGGCGATCCAGCCCGCCCTGGCGATGTCGAATGCACCTTCTCGACGACTGGCCAAATAGCGAGCCCAGTCTTGGTTTTGCAGCCGCACATCGACGTTCAGCGACCGTTTCCATTGCGACTGGATCAACTCGGCAATCGCCTGATGCGATTCGAGCGTGTTGTATAGCAACTCGAGTCGCCGGTTTCCGAGCACTTCGCGGAAGTCGGTCGCCTCCAAGCGACGGCGAGCTGCGACCGGGTCGTAGGGCAAACATTGCGGAGGCGTATAGTCGATGTACTGCCCGATGCCGGGCGGAACCAAGCTGTACGCCGGTTGCTGACCGGTCTTCAGCAACCGATCGACAATCTCTTGCTTGTTGAGCGCCTGCGCCAACGCGCGGCGCACTTCCGGGTTATCGAGCGGAGGCCGCTGGCAGTTCAGCAGGTAGTACTCCACCACCATGTACGGCGCCCGACGGAAGCTCTCGGGATGCGACTCCATCAAGTCTCGCACCAACTCGTTCGGCACCGTCGGGATCCAATCGGCATCGCCGGTCAAGAACAGGTTCAACCCCGTAATCGCCGATTCGACGGCCAACACGTCGATCGTTTGCAGATGCACGTTGTCGGCATCCCAGTACAGCGGGTTTTTCACCAGGCGGATTCGATCCCGAATACGACGCTCCTCGAGCATGAACGGACCGTTGGTCACGATGTGTTCCGGTTTCGTCCATGCCGGATAACCGTAGGTTTCGACGCACCGCCGATTGACCGGCGACATGGGATAAAACCCCAGCAAGTTCACGAAGTAGGGCACGGGATGCTTCAAGTGAAAGCGGATCTCGCGCGGTCCCGTGACCTCGATGCCCACTCGTCGGAAGTCGTACAAGATCCACGCGTAGTTTTCGGCTTCGGGATCGGCGGGCGTGTCGCTGCCGGCGGCGGGCTTCTGGAACCGACGCCGCTTTCCGTCGACCTCGACGATGTACACCGGTTCGCCGTCTTCGGCGGCAGGCTCGACGTCGACGAGTCGCCCGTAGATGATCTTCCCCCGCGCAAACGGTAACGCATCGTTCGGCTTTTCGAGGAGTTCGACCTCGACCGGGTCACCCGGCTCGACGCGACCGGTCGTGTAGCGTTCGGCCCCGTCGATGTACCACAACTCGTAGGCGTACTCGCTGGCCGTCTCC
>CAYVVR010000774.1:0-1761 GCA_964454655.1 uncultured Planctomycetaceae bacterium
CGCCTTGACGACGTCGATTCGGGCCAAGACCGGCGCATATCGTTCGGGATCGGCCAAGAATTTCTGCTGTTCCACCGGTCCCGCAAACAGGTAGGTACGTCCCTCATGCCGCGCACCCCAGCGGCGATTTCCCAAGACCCAGCGTCCCTTTTCCGTCAAACTGACCGGGCAATATCCTTCCAGTCCCAGCGGCGGATTCCCGGGCGGGATCGTAACGGCATTTCCCACCGGCGGACGCACCGGTGCTTGCGCCAACCCCGCCGCACCGGAAGCCGCAGCGTTTGAAGCCGCAAACGACTGTTGCGGTTGCGTCGAAGCCGCGGGCGGCTGGAACGCGGAGGCCGGTTTCGGCGTCGATGTTTCGGCGACGGTCTGCGGAGCGGAAGGCGGTTCGACCGCCACACCGGCCGGCAAATCGAGATGGACATTCAGCCCCGGCGTCGCCGGTTGGGCTCGTTGCTCCAATTCGGCCAAGGGATCTTCACGCACCGGTTGCTGCACGGCGTATTGACCGACAGTCGCACCGTTGGGCGTTTGAGGAGCCCCATATCCCACCGGACCGCTCGGTTGCGTCGCCGCCGGCACCGACGGACGCCCTTGCTGCGCGACAGGTTCGCTCCACGGCGACGGTACCGACGAAGCAAGCCCGGTGTTTGGGGGCGTGGCAGCGGGGCCGATCGACGGACTCGGTGTAGCGTTAATGGCAGCCCCTTCTATTCCACTTGGAAACGGCACCGAAGGGTTACCCGCCACTTGGCTTGCCGTCGGCGATTGCGTAGGCGGCACCGGTCCGTAACTTGGCGGCATTTGCGATGCATAACGCGGGCCCACCAGCGAAGGATCGGCCGGCGACGCGGGCACTGCCGGGGCGCTCGGCCCGGTCCCGGCAATACCGCCGGTAGCGGACGGTACCGGCGTGTTCCAAGGTGAGGGAGTGCTATTCGGCACGCCGGGCGTCGTGCCCCCTGACGCAGGGCCGGCCATAGCGTTCGCTCCCGGTTGGAGCCCTCCGGTGAAGCCGGGACGTTGAGGGGCAACCGAGGGAACCGGATTCGCCGCCAATTGAGCACCCGTGCTTGATCGATACATGGCGGCGATCTGATTGATGCGCTGAAGATAGACCTCGGCCGAGACCGCGCCGGTCATCTTGCGCAACACCTGTCCCTGCGGCGTAATCACCACATCGCACGGAATGCCCGTCACCTTGAACTGCTGCGCGGTGTAGGGAAACTCGTCCTGGTTGATCTTGACGGGCACGAACTGAGTTTCGATCGCGGCGGCCACGTCTTGACGACTGAAGACCGTCTGCTCCATCTGCCGACAGGGTCCGCACCATTCGGCCCAAAAGTGAATGAGAACGGGTCGGTTCGTTTGGGCGGCAACTCGCTTGGCGGCATCGAGCGTCGGCTGCCAATGGACGACATCGGCTCCCAAGGCCGACGCATACATCAACCCGACTCCGATCGTGGCACCGACGATCCACGAATACAAACCGCGCATTTTGATTTCCTCGACCCTGATAGCTCCGACGTACGCAAGAAAAGGAAGACGGGAGAGATCACCCGCTCTCTAGTTATCGGAATGGCCGCCGCGTTCGGTTTGGTCGAATCAAGGGAATTTTGTCGGTTGTAGCGACGAAATCGAGAAAGCCGACAGACTAGGCAAGCCAGAGAACACCGCGTCGGTCGTGATTCTCACGTATGACAATGGCAGCACGGCCCGGTGACGGCCGGATCCAATCGATGGCCTGGGCGCACCCCT
>CAYVVR010000775.1:0-290 GCA_964454655.1 uncultured Planctomycetaceae bacterium
ACGGCCTGTTCGTGCATTGGTCGGCGCTCAGCTATCCGTTTCGCGGCGACAAACCTCGGGCCGAATGGTTCCAAGAATCGGTGGCGATGTTCGACGTAAAGACCTTCGCCGATGCCGTCGAACGAACGGGTGCGGCGTGGGTGACGTTCACGGCGACGCACAAGGGTTTCTATTGGCCGGGACCGAACGAGGCTCTCGACGCCGTGTTGCCCGGCCGGACCGCGAAACGCGATCTTTTGGGCGAAATCATCGACGAACTCGACCGGCGCGGTATTCGCACGCTGCTCTAC
>CAYVVR010000775.1:300-1761 GCA_964454655.1 uncultured Planctomycetaceae bacterium
CTGCTCTACTTGCACACGGGTTACAACGGCTACGAATCGGAGTTTCGTCGGGCGGCCGGTGCAGAGGACGATCCGCGTCGGTTCAGCGACAACATCGCCGCGATCTTGCGTGATTGCAGTTTGCGGTACGGCAAGAAGCTTTCGGGGTTCGGTTACATCGACGGTGCGTTGATGTGGGATTATCCGTTGGATCCGCACTGGGAGAGCTGGGCCCGCGCGATCAAGGCCGGGAATCCCGACGCCGTCGTCGGATTCAGCGCGAATCGCGGTCCGACCGTCAGCCCGTTCAGCGAACTGACGGTCACCGACAGCGGCGGTTCGCTTTCACGGCCCGATCCGGCGGTTGTCGGGCCGGGGCGGCAATTGGGCGACGTGACGCCGGCGGTTTGGTGCTTCATGGATACGTGGTTCTTCGGGAAGCCGCTTGACGGCAAGTTCCCCGGCGGACCGCGTCATTCGACGGAAGAATACGTGGCGTATTTCCGAGAGATGGCCGAAGCCGGAATTCCCGTGACGATCAACCTGGCCATGACCGCCGACGTGACGGCCGACCATCCGATCTTCAACCCCGAGTGTATGGCCGTAATGGAAGCCGTGCGCAAGGCGATCCGCGGAAACTAACCGACCTTAGCCACAACCTTGAAAACGATAACGATGAAACGCACCCTACCGTTGTTCTCGGCGGTCTTGGTTTTCGTCTTCGCGGCGGCGGCTCGTGCTCACGAGGGGTATCCCGATTTCGATTGGGATCGCGTTCCCTTGTACGCGCACCTGAGTATCGGCAACGGATTGACGGCCGAGCAATACGCGTTCTTGGCCGACCACTACGATTTGATTGCCTTTCAGGCGGGCGGGAGGATCGACGGCCCGATCGAGCCGAAAATCGCCGCCGGCGCCCGGGCGATCAAAAAACGAAATCCCCGCGCCAAAGTGCTTTTCTATTGGTCGTGCGATTTGATGAAGCGACCGTGGCGGTTGTCGAACGCCGCCTTTCCCTCGGACGGTCGTTTGGCGGTCGCCGAGACGCGATCCGACGGGGTGTATTTCGACGTGTCGCGGACGGACGTTCGCACGTGGTGGTCCGACGTCGCCGCTCGCGCCGTGCACGAGTACGGGTGCGACGGCATTTTCGTCGACGGCGCCGGGACCGCGACGATCAAGTGGAGGCGTGTCACAGACGCCGACAAGGTCGCCGCACTGCAAGAAGGGCTTTCCGCCATGCTGATCGAAGCCCGCAAGAAAATGGGGCCGCAAGCGATCATCATCTTCAACCCGCTTCACGGCGACGATGGGAAACACGGGCCGCTGGGCGAGCAACTGTTGTCGATCACCGACGGCGCGATGATGGACGACTTCGACCGGGCGCCGGAAGTACGCGATCCCGGCAAAGAATATCTGGCCGCCGAAATCGAAGAGATGCGCAAAGCGGCAAACATGGGCAAGATCGTCGTGTTCAAAGGA
>CAYVVR010000776.1:0-1760 GCA_964454655.1 uncultured Planctomycetaceae bacterium
GTACAAAAACTCGGTGCGGTACAGGCCGATACCTTCGGCGCCTTGTTCGAAACACGAGACGGCTTCGTGCGGGAACTCGATGTTGCCGTACAAGTGAATGTGCGTGCCGTCGAGCGTTTCGGCCGGCAAATCGCGCAGCGATTCCAACTGCGTGGTGAGTGTGTGCAGCTTCTCCGACTGCGACTCGTATTGCTTGCGGGTGGTCTCGTCGGGGCAGACGACGACTTCGCCGGTGCTGCCGTCGACGATGATCAAGTCGCCGCCCGAAACCTCGTTCAAGAACGGGCCGGTGCCCACGACCGCGGGAATCCCCATCCCCTGGGCCACGATCGCCGTATGACTCGACGGTCCGCCCACCTCGGTGACGAACCCCTTCACGAAACGTTTGTCGAGGCCGGCGGTTTCGCTGGGCGTGAGGTTTCGCGCCAATACCAACACCGGCGAACTGAGATGGGAAAATTCGCCGTGGGGCTGTCCGCTCAGTTTCCGCAACAGCCGCTTTTCGATGTCGAGGATGTCGTTCGCCCGCTCGGCAAACGTTTGATTGGGCAGATTACGGAAAACCTCGTAATATCGCCGCATCACGCGACTGACGGCGTATTCGGGAGAATAATGCCGCTCGCGGATCATGCGGACGATATCGTCCACCAATTGGGGATCGCGCAGCATTTGCAGATGGGCTTCGAAGATCGCCCCGTACTTTTCGCCCAATTGGCTCGCCACGATGTCGCGGTTTTTGGCGATTTCTTCCGCGGCGGCGTCGAGCGCCTGCTCGAAGCGTTCCAGCTCGTCTTCGACGGCGTCTCGTTCGACGAAATGCCGAGGAATGCGAAAGTCTTCACGTCCTAAGATGAAGGCTTCGCCGATAGCGATACCGGGAGAAACTCCGATTCCCTGCAGTCGCAACATGGTCGCAGGTCGCCTTCCTATCGCCCACCCGGGGAAGCTGCGGCCCCCACGCCGAGAGCCGACTCTCAGTCGCTACGCTCGTCGCCGGCGGCTTCCGTTTCCTCGGCCGGTTCGAATTCATCCTCGAAGAACTTGTGTCGCACCAAGTCTTCGAGCGCCTCCAAGACGGCATCGGCATCGGGTCCCGAGGCTTCGAACGTAACCGTGTCGCCGTTCATGCCGCAAAGGCTGAGCATTTCGATCACGCTGTCGCCCTTGGCTCGACGTGCATCCTTGGACAACGTGACGTCGGCATTGTACGACAAGACCGTCTTGCGAACCAAGCTGGCCGCGCGCGCATGCAGCCCCGCCGTGTTCGTCAATTGCAACGATTTCCGTCGTACCGAGCTATCGGGCGAACTCATTGCCGCACATCGTCTTCCTGGTTATAGCCGAGGTCCTCGGACCAATCGTCCATCTTCGCCGGTTTTCGTAGAGGCTGCGGGCAAACCGCCCACGACGACGCCGCTTGCGATTTCCGCCTCTACGTTCGGCCCGGCAAGATCGACGACTACGTCGGGTACTTCCCTTCGTCGGCTTCTTTCAGCAATTGATGGATGTCTTCCGCCGAACGCGCCTGCTTGAGGAAACGACAGAACGTTTCGTTGTGCAACTGGCGAGCGACGTTTTCCAACGCCAAGAGATGATCGCTGGGACGATCCGGCGGCGAAATCAACAAGAAGAACGCGTACACCTTCCCGCCGTCGAGCGCCTCGAAATCGACCCCTTCCTTGCTCACGCCGATGGTTCCCACCAGCCGGTCGACGCTCGGATGCTTCGTGTGGGGCACGGCGAGTCCGCGGCCGATTCCC
>CAYVVR010000777.1:0-1758 GCA_964454655.1 uncultured Planctomycetaceae bacterium
GCACACGCGTCGGGCGGATATCCTCATCGTGGCGGCCGGTAAACCGAAGGCCGTCACCGCCGACATGATCAAGCCCGGCGCGACCGTCATCGACGTAGGCGTGAATCGGATCGGGACGACGGCCTCGGGCAAGGCCAAGCTGGTCGGCGACGTCGACTTCGAACCGGCCTGCGAGGTTGCCGGAAAGATCACGCCCGTCCCCGGCGGGGTCGGCCCGATGACGATCACCATGCTTATGCGAAACACCTTGGAAGCCGCCAAAATAGGCGCTCGTTCGGGTGGGTAGTTGCCTCTTTGGTGGAGGTTTTGGAGTTGCCCCTTGTTTTAGGGGGTGCCCGGAATTTGCTACCGATTTCGTGGCGTTTCTGGTATATTGCTGGGATATCGCCGGTCGTCGAAAGCCGGTGCAACCGCATGGCAGGCGTCGTTGTATGTTCTCGGCCGAAGCGGGATTGCGACGTCGCGTCGGCGATCGGCGGAGGTCTGTAAGGCGAGCCGAGATCGGGCGGCCGCTCGGTCTCGCGGGTTGTCGAGTTGTCTTCATTTTTGCCAAGGAGGGTACCGATGGGTTCGCGTATCCCCGTCAGTCAGGCGGCGTTGTATCAGCGGGAACTCGAAGAAAAGCTCGCCATGAGCACCGCCGAGATGGACTTGTCCGTCCGGACGACGAATTGTTTGGAAGAAAAAGGGATCGTTACCGTCGGGCAGTTGCTTCAGCGCGAGCCGAAGGATCTGCTGAGTATCGCCAACTTCGGGCAAAAGACGTTGGAAGAGGTGTACGAGGCCCTGGAAAAGATCGGTTTCTACCGGGCCAGCAAAGGGGTGACGGAAAACGGCATGCGGGTCGTCTTTCGCCCGACTCGCGACGAGTTCACCCACGCGCGGCGGTTGCGACCGGCGAAGTTCACCGACGGTTGAGCCGATTTTCGTCCGTCGCCCCGTAACGCCGCAAAATCGATTCGTTTGTTTCAGAAACGGGGGGTGTCGCCTTGGCGCCCAGGCTGCGACTGTTTGCCAAGAAACGCGGACATCGACGTTCGACGTCGAAGCGGCTGGCCGCCGCGTGGGAAGGCGGCCTGTTCGCGTTGCTGACGGTCGTGGGAATCGCCGGGACGTGGGCGGTCTTGTCGATGCTCATCTTGCCCGAGCTTCGGGCCAACAATCGCTTCGAACGCAGTGAATGCCGGATTCTCGACCGGCGGATCGGACAAACCCGACGCGATGCAACGTTGCTTTACCGACCCGAAATCCTGATCGAATATCGCGTGGGCGATCAGGTGCTGCAACGTTGGACGTACGACATCCACACCGCGCACGGGAACGGGTACACGACCGACCGCGACACGATCAAGGAAATCTTGGCCCAGTTCCCCATCGACGAAGAACGCCGCGTCGCCTGTTGGTACAACCCGACGAATCCCGAAGAGGTGATTCTCGTTCGCGGATATCGTTGGTGGATTTGGGCCGTAGGGTTGGTGCCGGTCTCGCTGTTTTTGATCGGCGCCGGCGGATTGATCTACATGTGGTGGAGCTGGGGCAAATCGACCGAGCGACTCGCGGTCGAACGGGCGGCCCCCTTGCCGATCGGTAAACGAGAGGTGCACCGCGACGCCCGCGAGTGGCCCGGCGTGCCGCCGATTCCCGCCCAAGTCGAAACGCCGGGCGAACGCTTGGCGTATCGACTGCCGACGAACGCCTCGCCGGTGCGGCATGTGCTTCCGTGGTTGGCGGCTGCGGGTTTCTGGAACGGGATCGTAT
>CAYVVR010000778.1:0-1757 GCA_964454655.1 uncultured Planctomycetaceae bacterium
TGGCGGAGCCACGACCCCGCGCGCCTCGCCGCCGGCCTCGCGGCGGGCCCCGACCCCTTCCAGGCGCTCCACGCCGAGGTCCTCGACCCGGTGCTCGACCGCGAGCGGCCCCGCGCCGTGCTCGTCTCGCTGGCCTACCTCTCGCAGCTCCCGGCCACCCTGGCCCTCGCCGCCCACCTGCGCCGCCGCGGCCAGGCGTTCGGCGTCGGCGGCTCCCTGCCCAGGAGCCTCGCCCGGACCGGCGACGGCCTCGACGCACGAACTCTGGCACTTCCGCCGGGGGCGGTCGTGGCGTTGAAGTTGCTTCGTTCGTGGCGCGTCATGTCGCTGGCGGCGCGCGCCCGTCTGACGACGTTGTTGACGATTCCCTCGGCATTCGCGGTGAGAAGAAGCGGCGCGATCGCCGTGCTTTCGGTCGATCGCCCCGGCCGTCGCCGTTTCGCCGATGCAGGCCGCGCACTCCAACGGTTGTGGTTGCAGGCGACGCTCGAGGGACTGGCCGTGCATCCGCTGGGGAGCTTGCCGATCTTTCTGGCCCATGAAGAGATTGCCGAAGGCCGAAAGCTCGCGGAACATCATCGGCGCGAGTGTCGGCGTTTGCGGGAGTCGCTCGATGAGGTGTTGCCGCAGCTTCGCGACCGGTGCCCCGTCATGGCGCTTCGAGTCGGTGTAGCCCCGTCGGTCCCCGCGGTGCGAAGCCTGCGACGGCCGTCCAAGGATTGTCTGATCACGTTCGAGGAGGCATGATGCCGATGTTGCAAAACGTGCTCGATCGGCCTGCGGTGGAAAGCCGGGGCGAGACCTCATCGGCGGCGTTCGATTACGAGCGTGCCTTCTGCCGAAACATCGGGTTGATCACGCCAGCCGAGCAAGAGAAGCTACGCCGGGCCCACGTCGCGATCATCGGCATGGGCGGTGTCGGTGGGCTGCATCTGGCGACTTTGGCCAGGCTGGGAATCGGCGGTTTTACGATTGCCGATCCCGATTCGTTCGAGTTGGCGAATTTCAACCGGCAATACGGCGCCCGGCTCGACACGATCGGACGAAACAAGGCCGAGGTGATGGCCGACGAATTGCGGCGCATCAATCCCGAGGCGAAGTTGCGTGTCATGACCGACCCGATCGGGCCGGACAACGTCGGTGTCTTTCTCGAACAGGCCGACGTGTTGATCGACGGCGTCGATTTCTTCGCGATCGACGTGCGACGGTTGGTGTTCCGTGAAGCAGCCGAACGCGGCATGTGGGCGATCACCGCGGGACCGATCGGGTTCAGCACGGCCTGGTTGAGCTTCGATCCGGCGGGCATGACGTTCGACCGCTATTTCGGGCTCACCGACCGGATGTCGCGGCTCGAACAACTGGTGGCCTTCGCGATCGGGCTGACTCCGCGGGCGTCGCAACGGCATTACATGGACCTCGGCAAGGTCGATTTGGCGGCCCGGTCGGGACCGTGTGCGAGCTTGGCCTGCCAACTGTGTGCCGGTGCGGCGGCGGGGGAAACGCTCAAGGTGCTGCTTGGCCGGGGGCGTTTGCGCCCGGCGCCGTGTTATGCCCAGTTCGACATGTATTTGTCGCGGCTCTACCAAGGGCGCGTGTATTTCTGGATGCGTCCGATCATGGCGTTGGTGCGCAAACGGCTCGTTCGCCGGTTCGCCGCTTCTCGATGAGGTGACGGTCGGCGCAAGCGACCACACCGCGCAAAGAAACCCCCCGGCAACGCGAAGTCACCGGGGGAAACCGTTTCAACAGCTCAGCAG
>CAYVVR010000779.1:0-1750 GCA_964454655.1 uncultured Planctomycetaceae bacterium
ATCGGGTCAGCTACAAGTCGACGTATCTCTATTCGCAGTGGTTGACCGAGAAAATCGCCTCGGGCGAACCGTTCGACGAGGTCGTTCGCGAAATCTTGGCGGCCGACGGGGGAACGTTTACCAATCCGGCGACCAATTTTTATCAGGTCGAGACCGACACGCTCAAGACGGCTGAGAACGTGGCCCAGGTGTTCCTGGGGCGTCGCATTCAGTGCGCCCAGTGCCACAACCATCCGTTCGATCGCTGGACGATGGACGACTACTACAGTTTTGCGGCGTTCTTCTCGCAAATCGGGCGGAAGACGGGCGAAGACTATCGGGAAACGATCGTTTTCAACCGCGGCTCCGGCGAGATACGTCATCCGGTCGGTAATCGCGTGATGGCTCCCAAATTCCTCGGCGGCGATGCCCCCGACACCCGAGGCAAAGACCGGCGCAAGGTTCTGGCGGAATGGATCACGTCGAACGAGTGTCCCGACTTTTCGCGAAACGTCGCCAACCGCGTGTGGGCGCATTTCTTCGGTAAAGGGATCGTCGATCCGGTTGACGACGTTCGAATCAGCAATCCCCCAAGCAATCCCGAGTTGTACGATGCGCTTGCGCGCAAGCTGGTCGACTACAAGTACGACGTCAAGAAACTCGTCCGCGATATTTGCCTGTCGAACACGTATCAACGATCGTGCGTGCCGAACGAAACGAACGCCGACGACGAGCGGAACTTTTCGCGGGCGCTGGTTCGTCGCGTGCAGGCCGAAATCATGCTCGACTGCGTATGCCAAGTGACCGAATCGCCGGAGAAATTCCGCGGGTTGCCGCTGGGCGCCCGGGCCGTGCAAATCGCCGACGGAACGACGAGCAACTACTTCCTGACGACATTCGGGCGTTCGCCTCGCGACACGGTATGCGCGTGCGACGTTCGAACCGATCCGACGTTGTCGCAGGCGCTTCACTTGCTCAACGGAACGACCGTCGAAAACAAGATTCGAAACGGTAAGGTGATCGATCGGTGGACGGCCGAAGGACTGTCGCCGGAGCAAATCATCGAGCGGTTGTACGTGCGCTGCTTGACCCGGAAGCCGACCGCCGAAGAACGCGAGAAACTTGCGGCCCTGCTTGCCGATGCCGAAAACCCCGTGCCGGTGTTGCAGGACGTTTTTTGGGCGATTCTCAATTCTCGCGAGTTCATGTTCAATCATTGAGCCCGCAACCAAGCGGACGGTTCGGATCGCCGCATCCGAACGCGAAACGGCAACACCCCTGTTGCAGAAGAAACCAGGTGCTTTCATGACCAGCCGAATCGTCTTGGCCGTCGTCGTGCTCGCGTTGTCGCTGGGGATCGGTTCTTCCGGCCGCGCGGCCGACGAAAAGATCACGTACGAAGACCACGTGAAGCCGGTTTTGCGAGAACACTGCTTCGCGTGCCACAATCAAAACAAGGCTACCAACGATCTTGCGCTCGATTCGTACGAGGCGTTGATGGAAGGCGGTGCGAGCGGCACGTGCATCGAGGCGGGGGATCCCGATTCGTCGTACTTGTGGCTGTTGGTGTCGCACCAAGACGAACCTTCGATGCCCCCCAACCAAGATAAGCTGCCCGATGCCAAGTTGAGCATCATCCAACGCTGGATCGAAGGCGGCGCTTTGAAAGATTCGGGTTCGACGGCCGCCGCTTCGAAGCCCAAGGTCGATCTGGCGATGACGGGACCGGTCGGGGCGAAGGCCGAGGCGATCATGCCCGAAGGGGTGCCGA
>CAYVVR010000780.1:0-1747 GCA_964454655.1 uncultured Planctomycetaceae bacterium
TTCCCAAGGCGGGGCACATTACGATTTTCGACCGTTCCTGGTACGGCCGTGTTCTAGTCGAGCGTGTGGAAGGGTTCTGTACCGAAAGCGAATGGCGTCGCGCCTACCGTGAGATCAACGAATTCGAACGCCAGTTGGCTGAATTCGGCACCGTGATCGTCAAATTCTGGCTCCACATCGATCAAGAGGAGCAATTGCGACGCTTCAAAGCGCGTCAAGAAGATCCGGCCAAGCAGTGGAAAATCACGGATGAAGACTGGAGAAACCGGGAGAAATGGCCGCAGTACGCGGTCGCCGTCGACGAGATGTTGCGGCGAACCAGCACAAGCTACGCGCCTTGGACAATTCTTGAGGCCAATTGCAAACTCTACGCGCGCATCAAGGCCTTGCGAACAGTCGCCGATGCCATCGAAAATGCGGTCCGGCGAGCGAAAAAATAGGGACGATGGATTGTCTAGTTCGCGCGATGCGCATGGTTGAGCCCTCCCTTCATGGCGATTCGAAGGGGCATGCTGTATGATATGCCCTTTGATCTTTTCCGCGCAGCTCCGAATCGGCGGGTTTGTGTGGTATCCGGGAACGATAACGGCCCCCGATTGTGAGGAAGCGGGGCTCGCGGGCGGGGGTGTCGTTCCCCGAACGAAGGGTGAGGAGGAGCAATGCTACAGAAAAAGACCGTGCGCTCGGGCATCATCGGTTCCGGGTTTTCGGCTTCGTTTCACTTCGAAGCGATTCGGAAGGTTTACGGAACGAACGTCGATGTAGTAGGCGTGTACTCTCGGAATGAAAAGGCGAGGGAGGAATACGCGCAAAAACGCGGCATCAAGGCGTTTTCGTCGATGGAGGAGTTGATCGACCAGGTCGACGTCGTGCACATTTGCACGCCTCCGGTGACCCACGAACCGATCGCGATCGAAGTCTTGCGCCGGAACAAGTTCGTCATTTGTGAAAAGCCGTTGACCGGTTATTTCGGCGACGGCAGCGACGACTTTCACGGCGATCGATTCCCCAAACAGGTGGCGCTCGACGCGGCGTTGGCGAGCGTCGAACGTATCTTGGAGGCCGAGGCGAAAAGCGAAGGTCGTTTGCTTTACGCCGAGAATTGGGTGTTTGCCCCGGCCATTCAAAAGGAACGCGAAATCCTCGAGAAGACCGGTGGCCAAATCTTGTGGATCCACGCCGAGGAAGCACACAGCGGGTCCCATTCCGAAGAGTACGCCTTCTGGAAATTCTGCGGCGGCGGCGTGCTCATCGGAAAAGGGTGTCATCCGCTGACCGCGGCATTGTACTTGAAACGCGTCGAAGGATTGGCTCGCGACGGGAAGCCGATCCGTCCGAAGACCGTTTCGGCTCGGGCGCACGCCTTGACCCGTTTGCCGACGTTCCGTGATGCGGGACATATCCGCTGCGATTACCACGACATCGACGATTTTTCGATGATGCACGTCGAGTTCGAAGACGGCATGATTGCCACCGTGTTCGCCTCGGATATCGTCTTGGGGGGAATTCACAACTGGTTGGAAGTCTGCGCGAACAACCATCGCGCGATTTGCAACATCAACCCCAACACGGCCATGCAGACCTACAATCCGAAGGAAGAGTACTTCAAGGACATTTACGTGCTGGAGAAGATCGGCACAAAGCAGGGATGGGCCTGCACGTCGCCGGATGAAGACTGGTTTACCGGCTACCCGCAAGAAATCGAGGCCTTCTATCGGACGGTGGCTTACGGCGAGACGCCCCAAAG
>CAYVVR010000781.1:0-1745 GCA_964454655.1 uncultured Planctomycetaceae bacterium
GGCGTACACGACCCGCGTCGAGAACGTGTTCGTCGAACGGGTGCATGGGCAGCGTGCCGGTGAGGTTTCGCGGCCGACGTGGGATTTCTACCTGTTTTTGGCAGGCGCCGGGATCTGCTCGGCGACCTTGTGGGCGCTACTGCTTTGGCGTCTGTTTGTGGAATCGTGAAGTGTGGGGTGGTAGTCAACGGGCAATCTTTTTCGGGCAAGGAGGATATGCAGGGATGCTTGTATTACAACGCCGCGAGGACGAGGGGATCGTGCTGATCGTCGACGGACGCGTGCTGGCCGAAATCGCCGTCGCGGAGACGAAACGTCGGGCGGTTCGGCTGCGTGTCTCGGCCCCGAAAGAAGTCAAGATCCTGCGATCGGAACTCAGGGAGGACCGCGTGGATGGGCGGCATGTCGCGTAACAAGGGGAAGCGTGGAGAACGGGAAGCGGCCGAGGCGATTCGACGTCTGTTTGGCACGACGGCACGTCGCGGTGTCCAATACGCGGGCGATCCCACCGCCCCCGACGTCACGACGTCGATCCCGCACGTGCATTTCGAGGTCAAGAGGACGGAATCGTTCCGGCTCTATCGGGCCTTGGAGCAGGCAACCGGAGACGCCGGTGAGAACGTCCCGGTCGTCCTCTATCGTGCCAACCGCAAGCCGTGGGTGGCGATCGTCGCCCTCGAGGAACTGCCTCGCCTGGCGACGTTGCTTCACGGGGTGTTGACGGCGCGCGAATGAACGCGTCCGCCGGCCGAGAGGGCCTGGGCCGGGTGCGAGTCCCGGCGGCGGAATTGCCGACACGCAGTCGGCGAAACGGAGACGCGACGGATGGCGGACAAGCGACCGAGTTTCCAATTTTATCCGGGTGACTGGCTGAAAGACCCGGCACTACGCGCCGCAAGCTCCGGAGCACGCGGCCTGTGGATCGACATGCTCTGCCTGATGTGGGAGGCACAACCCAGGGGTTACCTCCAGACACCGACAGGCGCACCTCTCACCGACGAGCAGATCGCCCGCATGACCGGCAACTGCTCCTTGGAGGAGGTCCGCGGGTGGCTCGGGGAACTTGAGTCACTGGGGGTGTTCTCGCGCACCAGCTCAGGGGTGATCTATTCCAGGCGTCTGGTCCGGGAGGAGCGGAAGCGAATCCTATGTCGTGAGGCCGGCAAACGTGGCGGGAATCCGAAGTTGGTGAATCCCCCCAACGGGACGGTTAAGGGTGATTCCAAGGGTCACCCCAAGGGTGTGCCCAAGGGTCGGTCCAACCGAAAGCCAACCCCTTCTACTTCTACTTCGTCTTCGTCTTCAAATGGTCGACAATCGTCTCGTCTAAAGTCAACTCTAGACGCGCAACAAGGCGGACGAGACGAGTCGAGTCGAGACGACCATGCGCCGACGAGGACGGAGGACGAGGTTTTCTGGGCCGTGGTTTCGCAAGAGGCCGGCCGTTGGGCGAAACGGCTCGGTCTGCGGGCGGTATGCCCCGAGGATCGATCGCTGCTGCTGAAGCTGTGTGCGTTGCAGCGTACCGGGAAAATTCCCGAGTATTGGCTGGCGGACGCCGGCGAGGCGGTACGTCAATGCAGGCCCGAAAATCCCTGGGCCTACTTGCATCGTTGCGTCGCCGAGAAGGCCGAAGGAGACGGCCGATCGATCAACGCGTTGCTGGCTGCGGTCGAGATCCCCGCGGCCTACCTCGAAACGCCGCGGGTGCGGCCGGCCGAAAAGCCGCCGCCGTCGGAAGCGAT
>CAYVVR010000782.1:0-1744 GCA_964454655.1 uncultured Planctomycetaceae bacterium
ATCTTGTGCAGCAGCGCCCCCACGCGCGTTTCGGGCGACGGCAAGTCGTGCAACATGCCGTAGGTGAAACTCAACCGGTTCGTCGCGTCGAGCGTGACCAGCGTCTTGGCGGCCGGAGACGCCAGCACGGTTCGGGCGGCCTGCGGATCACAATAGAAGTTGAACTCGGCCGCCGGCGTGATATTCCCCGGCGCCACCACCGTGCCCCCGGCAATCACCAGGTGATGAATCAGCGACGGCAATTGCGGGTCGAGCTGGAACGCCCGAGCGATGTTCGTCAACGGCCCCAGCGCGATCAACGTCACATCGTTCGGCGACGACCGAATCTCGTCGATGATGACTTTTTCCGCCGGATGCGGTGTTCGCAACTCCACCGGTTTCAATTCGGCCTCGCGCAACTCATCGACACGACTGGGAAAGCGGCCCACGATGGGCAACCCATATTCGGGCGGCGTTGCAGCCCCCAATCGAGGAAATCGAGGCGGATCGAGGTAATAGATCAGGGCTTGTAAGTTGCGTGTGGCGATGGCTGGAGAAACATTCCCGCCGACGGCGGTCACCGCGGTCACTTCCAGTTCCGGTGCGAACAAGGCGATCGTCAACGCAATCGCATCATCGATGCCGGGATCGACGTCCAGGATGACCTTCTTTGCCATGACATCCTCTGTTTCTTGCGAACTCCGTAAGTGTTACGACCGAGGTCGGCGGTCGGCAAGCCGCGAGATTGTAGTCGGCGCCGGTATCCGCGACAAGGTCGTTGTCCCCCTGTCCTTTTCGTTCTGTCCTTTTCGTTGCCGAACGGGGTTTGCTTGAGTCGCGTGTCGATTCCTGTCCCCGCCTTTTCGCCGACCACCTTTCCAACCCTACCCCGCGCAAAAACGGCTGGGTAAAATTCGTCTCTCACCCACCCGAAAGAAACCGCATTAAGTCACCAAAGCAATCACACTTGTCAACATTAAATCGCCGGCGAGCCGACGACGTTGGGATCGCGGCTCGGCCGTTTCCACCGGGAACCTTGCCCATGCACGCCGAGATCGTCCGAAGGATTCGAGCCGGAACGAGCCTCACGATCGACGAGGCCGACGAGCTGATCTACCAGATCATGGACGGCCGGTGGCCCGCCGAGGCGATCGCCGAGTTGCTGACGGCCCTTCACGAAAAGGGCGAGTCGACCGGCGAAATCGCCGGTGCCGCCAGGGCGATGCGGCGACACATGACGACCATCCCGCATCGGCGCCCTCAGGCGATCGATATTGTCGGAACCGGCGGAGACGGCTCGGGAACGTTCAACATCAGCACGGCCGCGGCCTTGGTCACGGCTGCGGCCGGGGTGCCGGTCGCCAAGCACGGAAACCGGCGAATCACCAGCAAGAGCGGCTCGGCCGACGTGCTGGCCGAATTGGGGGTAAATGTCGAAGCCGATGTGGCTACCGTCGCCGACTGTCTGAACACGCTGGGCGTCTGCTTTTGCTTTGCTCCGCTGCTGCATGCGGCCATGCGACACGTGGCGCCCGTCCGCAAGGCACTGCCCCATCCGACGATTTTCAACATCCTGGGACCGTTGGCGAATCCTGCCGGGGCGAAACGCCAATTGCTCGGCGTCGGTCGCCCCGAATTGCGCCCCATCATGGCTGAAACGTTGGGCTTGCTGGGCACCGAGAAGGCCGCGGTGGTCCACGGCGCCGGAGGCCTCGACGAGGTATCTTTGGCTGGAGAAACACGCGTCACGTGGGTCGTCGCCGAT
>CAYVVR010000783.1:0-1722 GCA_964454655.1 uncultured Planctomycetaceae bacterium
CGGCAAGACAGGCAGTACTTAACCAGCCGGCCGTTGACCGGTGGCGGTTGTTCGCCGTTTGGGAAACCGGCTCACTCTTGCGGCTTGCAGCGGGATATCGTGGAGAGCGACCGAACAGCCGGCGACCGCGGTAGGAGCGGGCATCGACCGGACGCAAGCCTCGGCATGAAGATGCCTTCCGATCTCGCGTGAGGGAAGGGAGCTATCTCGTTTTGGGGCGTCGGTGGAACGCGACGACCGCAATGGACCGTATTTTTCGTCCGAGAGGTTTCGGGTAAAATAGGCGACGACACAGGCGGACGTGGCGTGCCGTCAGCGCCGGTTCCGCCTTGGTGGAACGTATCACGGCACGAAGGCGAGCCAAGCGTCGGCGTCCGGCTGTGGATGATCGGATGGGTGGCCGAGTGGTCTAAGGCGGCAGTCTTGAAAACTGCTGTACCCGTTCGGGTACCGGGGGTTCGAATCCCTCCCCATCCGCTTGCCTAACTCCCTTTTAGATCGGACGAATCGTTGCGCTGTCGGGCTTGCATTCTCTCTTGGCGTTCCAACCTGTTGCATTCTGTGCTTTTCGCACCGAGAATGTCGGCTGAACTCGTGGCGGGGTAACGCTTCGGTCCACGAGGCAACGGGGTGGCTTCTTCGGTTTCGCGGGACGGAGCTTCTTGACGCGAATCTCATGTTTCCGTAATCGCGTACTAGCGCCGTGGCTGTAGGCTGGGAACAACAAATCGGAAACCGGTCGTGCCGATCGGTTTGGTGATGGTTCCCAGGTTCTTGACTACGGAAAGGGGGTGGGATATGCGGAACCGCCGTATGTCCGCTGCGTTTACGCTTGTCGAGTTGTTGGTCGTCATCGCGATCATCGGCATTCTCATTGCATTGTTGTTGCCGGCGGTTCAGGCAGCACGCGAGGCGGCGCGGCGCATGCAGTGCGCGAACAATCTCAAGCAAATCGGTATCGCGATGCACAACTACCACGACGCATTCGGCCGGTTTCCGTACGGTTGGGACAACCGGGGAACGGGCTGGAGCCTGCACGTTTTGCCGTTTTTGGAATTGAAATCGATTTACGACACGATCCACTTCCAAGAAAGCGGCCCGGGCAACTGGAACTCGGGTTCCGAAAACCAAACGGCGTGTGAAACGGTCATTCCCGTCTATCGCTGTCCGAGTATGCCGATCGACGAGCATTTCGACAACTCCGGCATCGACCGACGAGTCCCCGGTAGTTATCGAGGAAATGCCGGGTCGTTGGCGAGTTCCGACGATACGAGCACGATCGTGATTCCCGGCACGAAATCGTTGGAGAGTCTGGATCAGAACGGATATTTTTACGCCTGTAGTGCCATTCGATTCGGAGACGTGACCGATGGGACGTCCAACACGATCATGATCGGCGAGTCGAGGACCGACCCTCGTTTCGTCAAGGACGGACAAGGCATGGACTTCTGGTACATCGGGTCGCCGCAAATCGATCCATGCACGTGTACGGGAAGCAGCTCCGGCACCGAGTTTTCGGAATTCGTCGGAACGACCCTCGCGCCGATCAACGCGTTCGTGAATCATCCCGATATCAACGGTAGGTTGATGGAGCTGTCGTTCGGGAGTTATCACCCCGGCGGCGCCGAATTTCTGATGGGTGACGGCACGGTGCGGTTTTTTGACGATCCGATCGACACCGAGACCTACAAGTCGCTTGGGTCGCGCAACGGCAACGAAGTC
>CAYVVR010000784.1:0-1701 GCA_964454655.1 uncultured Planctomycetaceae bacterium
CCCGCGGGCGTTCGCCCGCCCCGCCCTGCGGCCACGGCGTCGGCGGATTGTACCCACCCAAATGCACGAAATGATGAACGTAGCCCGTATCGGGTGGAAACTTCACGTAGAACCGGGCGAAAACCGTCTCCACCGGGCGTTTCAACCGCGTGTACAAGTGGCCGCCGGTGTTCTCGCCCAACGTCGAGGTCATCTCGATCGCACGCCCAGGCTTCCCCAGCGGATCATCCTCGACCAGCCGCACCACCCGCCCTCCTTTGTTGCTCATTTCGCCCCAGCGTCGGGCAATCGCATCCAAGTCGCCTTCCTCGAAATCGTCGGCGAATAAGACGGCCGAGTCGCGATCGATTCCCCGATCGCCCGGATGACGCGCCGAAAGCCCCGGTCCCTCGGGCAACGCAGCGACCTGTGCCGCCGATTCTCCCGTTGCGCCGAGCAAACATCCCACGATCGCCACGACAACGCCGACTTGCCTCGTGAGAAACTTCATCGTCACCCCCTCGCACCATGAGGTATCGCGACCGCCGGTACACGTGGCTGCATCATAGTTCGGCCGCGGCTACGGTGCGAGAATTTCCGGCCTGCATGAACACCCCGCAAAAGCGCACGCAGCGGCGGGCTGTCGATCCGTTCGCCTGCCTGCTGTCGAGTCAACCGACGTCGCTTCGCTTTCCACGAGCGACGATCTTCCCGTCTCAATGTCGCGGCATCAACGTAAACTCTTGTCATTCCGTATGTTGCGACCAACACACGCGGATCGACTCAGCTTCGGCACGCAAACTGCTTCGACAGAGCGAACTTTCCAGGAAAAAACCGAAATGCGGATCTTGAAATTCGGCAAATGAGTACGATAATACTTCTTACACTCGATATTGAGACTCACTCTCACTTGCAATCAACGATCGTACTCTGGCTCCCCCGGCTGCTTGTGGAGCCCGTCAAGGAGGTTGACATGCCACGTGAACGAAAACGATTCGGATTCACATTGGTCGAGTTGCTGGTGGTTATTGCCATCATCGGGATGCTGGTCAGCCTGCTGCTTCCTGCGGTGCAATCGGCACGCGAAGCCGCCCGCAGCGCCGACTGCAAGAGCAATCTCCGCCAAATCGGCATTGCCGTTCACCATTACGTGCTTCAGTTCGACGGCATCTTGCCCTTTCACTACGGCGAGGGCGACATGACCGACAAGCGTCAGTCGGCCATGTACGGGATTCTTCCCTTTGCTGAAAACAACGAACACATCTTCCGCTGCCCCGGCGACATCGGATCGCCCGAAGATCCCGACACCCCATACTGGGAGACCTTCGGAACCAGCTACAAACTCGAAGGCCGCGCGCTCAGCCAACCTTACCTTCCCGAGCGAACCGTCACGGAATACGACGCCAAAAAGGGTGAGTGGAAAACCAAGGTGAAGAAAGCCAAGCTCGAAGTCATCCGCACGATCGACCAGCACGTCACCGGCATCGATTTCAAAAAGGTGGCCGAGGGCAAAGAGCTGAAGGCCGAAAACCGTACGGCAACCAGCCAAATTCAACTCGCCCGCGACCTTCCCGAACCGTGGAAACGAGGCACCATCAAGTGGAGCCCGCTCCGCGGCATCTACACGCTTGAGCCGTTTCACGGAACGCACATGAACGTGCTCTTCATGGACGGGCACGTGGTCACGGTCACGAACAAGACCGATTGGGACCGTCTTCGCGG
>CAYVVR010000785.1:0-1697 GCA_964454655.1 uncultured Planctomycetaceae bacterium
GGCCTGTTCGATCCGCCGGCGCAAGCGGGCTTCCCACACGGTCCGGGCGGCAGGTTCATCGTCGTCGACGAGGATTTTCGTCGGAATCCGCAACCTAGCCGCGGGTCCAGGTAGCAACCAATACCGGCCGACGTGCCGGTAACCGGTTCCCGAAGAGGCGGAAAATCGTGTTTTCCACCAGCGGGACGCCGTCTCTGTTTCGATGCTTCCCGGTTTGTCGGCCCCGAAGAATCGAAGGATTTGCGGCGTCTTCTGCCCGCTCCGGGAAAGAACCACGGCCAGCTCGCCCGGTTCAACCTGACGCTCGGCCGTATCCTCTACACCGTCGGAACGCGCCGAGATGAAAAGCGGCTCGCGGGCAAAGCAGACGACGACATCGCCCGGTGCCAAACGCCCGCGCAACGTGCCGCTCCGCACGGTGAGACTGACTTCCGCGGTCTCTTCCCCCAAGGCGGCGATCACGACACATCGGGGTTCGCCGCGTCCTACGGCCGCCGAAAGCAAAACGGCTGCGACCGAAAAGAAAAAGGCCGACCACCATCCGCAACGCGACGAAGGTATGGTCCGCCTGATGTTCATTGTGTTCCGTGTTCTGGATAGCGGCGGTGCCGCCGACCAGGATTCGACTTCCGCCCCGCACGACCGCCCACCAAGCGAGGCGAAAAGTTTATACCGGAGTTCAGCGTCCGAGCATGCGGTTACGACGGGCGCGACGTTCGGCTCGAAGTCGTGCGCGACGGCGGGTTTCGCTGGGCTTTTCGTAGTATTCGCGGCGGCGCATTTCTTTCTTGATGCCGCTGCGTTCAACCAGCTTACGAAACCGCCGCACGGCCTCTTGGACCGACTCTCCTTCGCGCAAAATCAACTTGACCACCAAGCATCCTCCTTATCAACAGGTTCAGCCAACAGGAAATCGCACCGGTGCGGCCTCCGCTGGTGACCGCACCTCCCGTCATTCACCGCGAATGTTTCCGCAATCCCCGCCGATGTTGCCCCGACGGCAACCGCGCATCGTTGCTCTAAACGGCGAGAACGTATGATGTTACCTCGAACGTCGGTAGTTGTCTAGCCTCTAGGCGGCAGGATCAATTCACCCCCTCTATCAGGGAAATCCTATCCAGCTCTAATGGTCAGAATCACCGGAATGATCGGCAAAGTTTAGCGGCAGCACGGGCCATCATCCACGAAACCGTGCCATCCCGGCCGCGCAAGACTGAAATCCCTCGTTTCATCGGCCGATGTGTCTCGACGGCTGCGATTTTCACCGTCCAACCGAGGGAGTCTTCACCGATGAGCCATGCATCGACCGTTTTTCCCCGCATGTTGCGCCCCCGACGATGCGGCGCTACCCTTCCCGCGACGCCCGACAATCACGCAGAACTGTTTCGCTCGCTGGAAGAAAAACATCTCCAGCTCATGGCGAGCCTCGAAGAACTGGATCGCAAGGTGAAAGCCGTCCTCGATGAATGGACGCGTCGCCCCCAAGCACCGGAAGTCCAGGACGCCCCGAAAGCCCAATAGCCTCGCCACATTTTGCCGAGGCCGCGGAACGATCCCGCTCAGTGCTCCTCCAGCTTCCCCGACTTCTTGATCGCAAACCACAATCGGACGCCCATCAGCGCACTGAGAACGACCCCGACCATACCCGGCAGCGACAATTGACGCATCGCCCCGAGTTCGATCCACCGCGTCAAGAA
>CAYVVR010000786.1:0-1695 GCA_964454655.1 uncultured Planctomycetaceae bacterium
TCGCGGCGTGCCGCGTGATCGCGCAGCGAGATGCCGCGCCGTTCGAGGGCGAGCACCGAGTTTTCCAAGGCCGCCAGGCAACGGCACAGGCGTTCCATTTCGGCGCCTTCGATCAGGCGTCCGTCGCCGGGGTCGAACACGGCGTCGGCCAAGCCCAGCTCGAGCAGTTGGGCCTTCATCTCTTCTTCGGTTTGCACGTAGTAGACGTTCTTCTTTTGTCGCACGCGGAAAAGCGGCGGCTGAGCGACGTAGACCATTCCCGCACGCACCAGCTCGTACATCTGTCGATAAAAGAACGTCAACAACAACGTGCGGATGTGCGAGCCGTCGACGTCGGCGTCGGTCATGATGATGATCTTGCCGTAGCGCCGCTTGGAGAGATCGACCTCGTCGCCCACGCCGACTCCGATCGCCGAAACGATGCTGCGGACTTCTTCGTTGGCGAGGACTTTATCGTCGCGCGACTTGTAGGCGTTGATGATCTTACCTCGCAACGGCAAGATCGCCTGGAATTCGCGGATGCGTCCGCCCTCGGCGCTTCCGCCGGCCGAATCCCCCTCGACCAAGTACAGCTCGCAGTTGTCGTAATCTTTACTCGTGCAATCGCGCAGCTTACCCGGCAGGCCGGCACCGCTGAGTGCGCCTTTGCGTTCCCGCACCAACTGCCGCGCCTTGCGGGCGCTTTCCCGGGCTTCGGCGGCAAGGATCCCTTTGCGGATGATCTCGCGGGCGACCTTGGGATTCTCTTCCAAAAACTTCGTCAAGAAATCGCCGACCGCCGAACCCACGATCCCTTCGATCTCGCTGTTGCCGAGTTTCGTCTTCGTTTGGCCTTCGAACTGCGGATGCGGCACCCGCAACGACAACACAGCCGTCAGCCCCTCACGCAGGTCGTCGCCGGTGGGAACGAGGTTCTTGAACATACCGGCGTTTTTGCCGTACTGGTTGAGCGTGCGGGTGAGGGCCGCCCGAAATCCGGAGACGTGCGTTCCTCCCTCGGTCGTGTTGATGTTGTTGACGTACGAGTGGAAGTTCTCGGTATAGTCGTCGCTATACTGCAACGCGAGCTCCATTTCGATGTCGTCGCGTTTTTCGTGGAAGTAGATGACTTCCGGATGCAGCGCGTTGCTGCCGCGATTGAGATGCTCGACGAACTCGATGATGCCGCGCTCGTAGTGGAACACGTCGCCTTCGCCGACGCGCTGGTCGCGGTAGACGATCCGCACGCCGCGGTTCAGGAAGGCCAACTCTTGAAGCCGCCGGTACAACGTGCTGTAGTTGAATTCGACGGTCTGGAAGATTTGCGGGTCGGGCTTGAAGGTCGTTTTCGTACCGGTTCGCTTCGTCGCCCCGATCCGCTGCACGGGACCGGTCGGCACGCCGCGTTCGTATTCTTGCTGATGGACGACACCGTCGCGGGAAACTTCGACTTCGCACCATTCCGAGAGGAAGTTGACGACCGTCACGCCCACCCCGTGCAAACCGCCCGAAGTCGCGTACGCCCCCTTGCTGAACTTGCCGCCGAATTTCAAGACGGTCATCACGCCTTCCAGCGTCGAGATGCCCAAATCGGGATGGATCTCGACCGGGATGCCGCGGCCGTCGTCTTCGACGGTCACCGATCCGTCGGTGTTGATCGTAACACGCACTTCGGTGGCGAAACCGGCCATCGCCTCGTCGATCGAGTTGTCGACG
>CAYVVR010000787.1:0-1684 GCA_964454655.1 uncultured Planctomycetaceae bacterium
AAACCGCAAGTTCGGATATTTGTGCGTGATGAAGCTCTTGACCACTCGTTCGGCGCCGATCCGACAGGTGAGAAACACGAACCGCGAAGCCAATTCCATGGTTGCCTACCATACCCAATTCGCCGCAGTGACGATGCCCTTGCCTGGGCCGAACCACGAAGCCCGATCACTCGACGTCGACCGCCGAATCGTCCCACGGATCGCTTACAAGAGGAAAGGAAGGCCTATCTTCGCCCGCCGCGGTTCGGCTTGCAAGTCGGGGAAAGACCGGAATACGAACGGCGAGGCCAAAAAACGCGCCGCTCGTGCGTTGCGTCGCACGCCGATCAGCGGGGGCCGTGATCGCCGGTTCTCAGCAGCGCAAGCAACGAATCGAAGCGGCTTTTGATCTCGGGCGCGTCGTAGCGATCCCGCTCCGCTTCGAGCAGTTCGATCAAGAGTTCTTTCGGGTAATACGACTTCCCTTGGGTGCGCAAGATGCTGATCACGTAATTCGAAAAGGGCTGATCCTTGTCGCCGACCAACTTCACGGTCCGCTCGAGCACGCTGCGATCACGGTACGAAAAGAGCGTTCGAACCGCCGCCTGCCGAATCGAATTGTTTTCGACGGCCAGCAATTTTTCGACGACGGCGGCGATCTTTTCCGGTGGCGGCCCTTCGCCGTAGCTGGGCGGTCGATTCAGGGCATACATCAACGAAGCCGGTGGATTGCCCTGGTACGACGCGATGCGTTCGATCAAATAGTCGACGGCCTTTTCGTCTTGAAACAGCTTCCACAATCCGCCGGCGGCGATCTCGGCGATTGCCGTGTCGTTCGAACGAAACTGTTTTCTCAAGATCTCTTTGATTTTTGCCTCGTGCTCGGGCGACACGCTGGACAGCATCGCCAACGCCATGTTCAGCACCTGAGGATCGTCCGAGGCCAACACGGCCTCAGCCAGCGGCGTCGCCGCCCCACGCATCATGGCATAACGAGCAACGTTCGTGCGGATCTGGACGCTCGGTGCCGTAACCAACGGAATCAGCGCCGTCGAATACTTCTGCGGATCAATCGCCATCGCGCGATCGACGGCCATGATGACGAACTGCTGTCGAAATTGGTCGGGCGCAGGTTGGGCCCCGATCTGCTTCGCCCGCCGAATCAGCTCATCGATTTCCGGCCGCAAGTGCAGCATCCGAATGTATCCGAACAGTTGATGATAGAACTGACCCTGGTTGACCTCGTCGTTGCGTTCCCACTGTTCGATGATCAAGCTCGCCCGGTAGGCGATTTCGGGATCGGGCGATTCGAGCTCACGTCGCAACCGCCCGATGACGACCGGTCCGCGTTCCAACAGCTTTCGAAACGCCCGCTCGCGAACGCTCGATCGCGGATCCCCCATTTCCGCAATGAGCCGATCGATTTCGGGATCGTCGATTTCCAACGCCCCGACAACGGCGGTTTCGGGAAAGGCCCTGTCCAAGAGGTAGACGAGGCCCGCAAGACCCTCAGCCTGCACCCGAGGAAAAGCCGCCGGCCCGTTCCCTTGTCGAAACGCCGCCAGCACCGGCGTCATCCGCTGCTGGAACTCGATCGAGCGCAACTTGGCGAGTACGTCGGCAGGCAACGGCGACTCGGAATCGTCGTCGGCCGGCGCGGTTTCGGCGGCGTCGGGCGATTCTTCGGCGAAAGCGGAACTCGGCG
>CAYVVR010000788.1:0-1678 GCA_964454655.1 uncultured Planctomycetaceae bacterium
GACGCGAAGTTCGATACACCGGAAGCTCTGCACGAAGCGCTGGGCTGGACGCTTGTCGATCGGGACGTAACGGGGAGGCGACGTCCGGCCGTCTTGGCGATTCGTCCGGAAAGCCCGGCGGCTCGCGGCGATTTGCGTGTGGGCGACGTGATCACGCAAGTCGGCGATCGGGCCGTCGCGAACGCGGCTGAAGTGACCCGCGAGTTGCTCGATGTCGTGAAACGATTGCGCGATTCGGCCTCGGGCGGAAATACGACCGGCACCGGTAGCGGGGCCGCCGTCGTGCAAGTCGGCTATCCGGCCGAATTCTTTCCCGATCGGACCGTTCCGGCGGTTGTGCTGACCGTCGAGCGGGGCACCGAGCCGCCTTTGGCATCGCATCCGCGGTTGGATTTGTTCGTCGGCGAAGAGAGCCCCCATCCTGCGTCGCGCTTCGGATGTACCGTGTGTCACGACGGGCAACCGTGGGCGACCGATTTCGCGCACGCCGGGCACACGATCGTGCGCGATGATGGGGCGGTTGATACGCGATCCGGATTGCGCGAATGGCCGGAACCGATGCTGCCGGATTCACTCGTCGAAGCGCGATGTATCCGCTGCCACTACGAAGTGTTCGATCTGGCCGACGACGCCGTTCGAGCGGCCGCCGTCGCGCCGCGGGCCGTCCGAGGATATCGCCTTGTGCGACGACTGGGCTGCTTCGGTTGTCACGAAATCTCGGGTTACCGAGACGGAGAGCGCACAGGGCCCGACTTGCGTTTGGAACCGCCGGCGGTCGAGGCGGCTGAGAGTCTTTCGACCGAGTTTGTGCTGCCCGACGACCTCTCGGCTCGTCTGAAATCTTTGGCCGACGGCGACGTAACGCGCATCGCCGTAGAGCAAACCGTTGATACCTTGGTGCACTGGCGTGAGGCATCGCCGCTGGAAGATCCGATTGCTTCCGCACGTTGGAACGAATTGTTGCGGTTGTTGCGCGAGGTTCCCGCTCGGCCGGGGACCTTGAAGAAGGTCGGACCGTCGTTGCGCCACGTGGGCGAAAAGCTCTCGAAAGCGAGCATTCGGCGAATCGTGGACGATCCGCGTTCGGTCAGAATCAACGCCAAGATGCCGCGGCTGTTCGGTGTCGATTCGCATTTGAGCCGATCACAACGCGCCTCGACGCAAGCGATGGAACAGGCAGAAATCGCCTGCATCGCAGAATACTTGGTTTGGAAATCCGTGCCGTCTTCGGGGAACGGATCGTCGCAAGTAGAACCGTGGAAACAGCCGGATTCCGAATCGATCGTGCGAGGCAAAGAGCTGTTTGAAACCCAAGGTTGCCTGGCATGCCACACACACCGTGATTATCCGGATGTTTCGGAAACGATCGGCCCCGACTTGTCCGACTTATCCGGTCGAATCAGCGGCGGCCGGCGAGCGCTGCGATGGTTGGAAGCGTGGTTGCGCAGTCCTGCGTCGTATTCACCTCGCACGAAAATGCCGGTCGTCGACGTGCAGTACTCGCCGTTGAGTACGCCTTCGGCCTACAAGGACGGTGCGTTGATCGCGGATGATCCGGTTGCCGATTTGGCAAACTATCTGTTGTCTTCGGAAGCGTCTGCGGCGGTGCCCGAGGCATCGCCGGCGGCGATGAACGAAACGATCGATCGACTGTTTCGCGAGTTTGCTGCGTCGCGGT
>CAYVVR010000789.1:0-1665 GCA_964454655.1 uncultured Planctomycetaceae bacterium
CCGCTTCCCCCGTACCGCGGACGGCGACCGGCACTTCTTCTTCGAATTGCTCCTCGAACGGATTGCCCCAATCTTCGAAGATGACTTCCAGCTCGCTGTGTCGCTCGTGCGTCTCGGGTCGGTAATCTTCCTGGAGCGATTCGATAGCCTGTTCCGCCATGTCGAGTCGTTCCACGGGAGTTGCGGCGGTGAACTCCTCTTTCGCCGTTCGCGTCGGCGATACGGGCGGATCGACATCCGCAAGATCGACCGGCGATTCCTCGGTCGTCGACTGGGCCGGAGGTTCCTCGTCGTCAAGACTCCCGAACTCGACGACGGCCGCCGATTCTTCTTCCATCACCTGTTCGACGCGCTGCGAGGCTGTTTCCAACGTCTCGTCGAAATCGTCTTGCAAGCTACCGAACTCGATCGCCGAGCTTTCACCACCGGAGGCCGGTGCAGGCGACGCCGTTTCGTGGAACGGTGTGGGAAGTTGCTGGAGATCGGCCCATGCCAATTCGACCAATTGCCGCGAAACGGCCTCCAGCCCTTCCGCGAACGCCGTCACCAAGGCATGATCGGCAAGTTGATTGACCAGCCGCGGAACGCCGCCGGTCGCTTGGTAAATCGCCTCGATCGCCTCACCGGGAAAAACGCGGGCTCCCTCGCCGCCGGCTGCGTCGACTTGCCCTCGAACATACTTCTTGGTTTCGGCAAAGCTCAACGCGTCAAGGTAGCAGCGTGCCGTGATTCGTTGACTGAAGGCTTCCAGACGAGGCGAAGCGAATCGCTCTTCCAAGGCGGAACCGCCGGCCAACACCATGCGCACCCGCGGCTGATCGTCGACCGTCAAGTTCAGCAACAAGCGCAATTCTTCCAGCACTCGCAGCGGAAGCGTATGGGCCTCGTCGACGACGACCAACACCGCGTCGTATTCGAACGGACGACGCGTCAAGTAGCCGTCGAGCGCCAAGCGCAGCTCGCCGTCGTCCATTCCGCGATAAGGTTGCCCGAGCGCATAAAGCAATGCCTGTAACAGAAGCCGCGGCCGCCCGAGGCGTCCCCCGGTAAGATGGCAAATCTCCATCCGGTCGCGAAACCGCTCGATCAACATGCGGCACAACAGGCTCTTTCCCGTTCCGGTCGGACCGACGACCAGCCCCACGCCTTCTGCGCGGGCGACCGTTCGCGTCAATCGCTCGAGCGATTCATCAAGCGGCTCCACCGGCACGTACAAATCACACACGCAACCGGCCGGAAAAGGTCGACATCGAAAACCGAAATGTTCCTCGTACATCGGTACTCCGTTACCCGTGTCGGTTCCTTCCTTGGTTTCGTCGACGGGAAAGCCGTTTCCCGCCTGCGAACCGTCGGTCATCGGACGATTCGAATCGTCGCCTGCTCGTCGGAGTCGTCTTCCTGCGGCACGACATCGACGACGGGCAAGCCCGAGGCCTGTTCGGCTTGGCGAACACTCGTCACCATACGATCCCGCGTGATGATCAACCAAATCATCGCCGCGCCCGCGGCACAGATGATTCCGATCAACAAGGCGGTCGTGATCCGGTGCACGGGCACATCGGGATCGACGGCCGCTTCGAACACGACATGCGTCGTCGAAACCGGCACAAGGCGCAACCCTTCGATGGCCTGCAACTGTAGCCAGGCTTCCGACTCGGCCAGCTT
>CAYVVR010000790.1:0-1005 GCA_964454655.1 uncultured Planctomycetaceae bacterium
GGGTTTACCGCCGCTATCTGAGCAGTGCGGATATCGCCGAAATCAAGGCCATGAAGCGGAGCATCGAGCAACGGGTCAGACAGGATGGGCTCGATAGTCGCGATGTGAAGACCGGCCACGGCGGCATTCGCGACATCGAATTCGCCATTCAGTTCCTCCAATTGCTCAACGGCGGCGATTTGCCCCAGATCCGCACGGGCAACACGTTGACTGCCATGGATCGACTGGAGCGGGCCGGTTGCCTGACGATGCAGGAACGGACGGTGTTGGAAGAAAACTACGTCTTTCTCCGGAAGCTCGAGCACCGGCTTCAGCTGATGTTCGATTTGCAAACCCACACGCTGCCGGAGAATCCGCGCGAATTGCGCAAGCTGGCGATTCGGATGGGATTCGAGGATCGCGACAACCAGCCGGCGCTCGATCAGTTTCAACGCCAGTTGACGGTGGTCACCCAGCGGAACCGAACCATCCTGAACTATCTACTCAGCGACGCCTTCGGCAAAGAAAAGGAAACCTCGCCCGAAACCGACCTCGTACTGAATCCGGAGCCTCCCGAGCAGCTCATTCACCAGGTGTTCACGAAGCGAGGGTTCCGCGATCCTCAAGGGGCCTATCATCACTTCATGGCATTGGCGACCGAACAAATCCCCTTCTTGCCGTCCCACCGATGCCGCCACTTTCTGGCATCCATCGCTCGTCCCCTGCTCGCCGCCATCGCCGCCACGCCCGATCCCGACGCGACCTTGGTCAGCTTGAGCAAGGTGAGCGATTCGCTCGGAGGGAAAGGCACCTTGTGGGAACTCTTTCATGTGCACCCCCCATCGCTCCATTTGTATGTGCGGTTGTGTGCGGCCAGTCCCTACCTGTCGGGGATCTTGATCAGCAATCCGGGAATGATCGACGAACTGATGGATTCCTTGATGCTCGACAAGCTGCCCACTTTCGAGTGGCTCGAGCAGACGCTCAGAGATCTTTGCCGGCGAGCGGAAGACATCGACCCGATCC
>CAYVVR010000790.1:1015-1660 GCA_964454655.1 uncultured Planctomycetaceae bacterium
ACCCGATTCTTCATTCTTTCAAACACGCTCAACACCTCCGCGTGGGCGTGCGCGACATCTTGGGCAAGGAAGATATACGGGAGACGCATCGCGCGTTGTCGGATATCGCCGAAGTTTGTGTCACCCAGGTAACCGACTATGAACACGACCGGCTGGTGGCGCGGTACGGCGTCCCCGTATTGGCGGAAGGGCCGCGGAAGGGCAAGCCGTGTTCACCGGTGATCTTGGCGATGGGAAAGTTGGGAGGCAGAGAGCCGAATTACCACAGCGATTTGGATTTGGTGTTTCTTTACGAAGGCGAAGGGACGACGGAACCTCAACGGTTGGGCCGACAGACGGAACCGACTACCAACCAGCACTTCTTCAGCCAGTTGGGGCAACGGATCATCCGAGTCGTGACTCGGATCGGTCCCTACGGCCGGCTCTACGAACTCGATTCGCGACTGCGCCCCACGGGTCGCAGCGGCATGTTGGCCGTTTCGATCGACGACTTCCATCGATACTTCCAGTCCGGGATGGGGCAATTGTGGGAACGGCAAGCGCTGTGCAAGGCCCGCCCCATTTACGGTTCCCCGGAAGCCAGACGAGAAGCCCTCGAGGTGGTCCGGCAATGCATCGCCGACCCGCCGTGGAAACCGGCGGACG
>CAYVVR010000791.1:0-1659 GCA_964454655.1 uncultured Planctomycetaceae bacterium
ATGCCGTATTTTTTCAATCTTCCCGGGGAACGAGTTCCGAGAATTGACATCCCACAGGCCGGTTCGGCAGACTAGCGTCGGGCATCTTGTCCACGGCGGAAGCGACCTCATCGGAAAACCGCCGCACCGGTCGCAGCACAGCTTTTCTTGCCCGAGTTCGTCGGGCATCGAGCGACCCGGCGGACAAGGCGTTCCGCGCTACATCGCAGGCAAGCCGGGGATGTGCCGGTCGGAAGTTCCTCGTCGGGGTGTTCCGATCGCCGACGAAACGAACGGATGACCGTCTTGTCGCGGGTTCTGGTCGTTTCGGTTTCATCGGAGCCGCATCGACCAAGGGTGGTGTTTCTCATTCGTAACAGAAGAAGAGGGACCGAACATGCGCGTGATTTCTTGTCGTCTGCTTGTCCTCGTCTCGGCTTTGCTCGTCCTGCGAGTGCATCCCGCGGTTTGCGGCGAATCTTCCGCATCGCCGACCAAGGCCGAAAAGGCAATTCCTGCGCCGCCTGAAGATGCCGACGTCGAAGAACTTCTTGCTTATCTTCGCCGACTCACCGCCCCCAATGAGTCGAGCGAGGGCGATTCGCCGACGGGTGCGGCGCGCTGCGAAGCGATTTGTCAAACGGCCGATCGACTCTTGAACGAAGCCGAATCGCCGGCCGCGGTCTTGGAAGCCTTGGCAAGCAAGTTCTCGGCGGCTCGCCTTCTGCAAGGGGAAGATCGAAAGGCCGCCAAGGCGTTGCGTCGGGCTACGGCGAAGCAGATCATCGAACACGCAAAAGGCTTGGTCACCCAAGGCCTGTCCCTTTCCCAACAAGACAAACTCGTGCATCTGACGGCGCAAGCCGTTCGCCGGTGGCCGGAAGGCCTAACCGCGGCCCGATCGTTGGTCGAACAAGCCGAAGCGGCGGGGCGCTCCCGACTGGCACACGAACTGCAATTCACCCTGTCGGTCGCCGAACTGGAACGCGCCGACCTCGACGACGGACGCTCGATCGCTTCCGGGTTTCTCACCCGGTTCGGCGACTACGTCCAATCGTTGTCGGTCGACGAACTGACGCCTCGGAAACTCAGCGAGTTGGATTATGCGCTCGATCTGGCGAGTTCGTTTGCGTCCGACGCCGAAACGGCCGCCGCCTACCGCAAGCTGGCCGATGTCGTTGCACAATCACCCAACGAAACGCTCCAACGCCAAGCCGTCTTTTTGCGCGGCATAGCGAGGCGTCTCGAATTAATCGGCAACAAGATGGAGTTGGCCGGCAAAACCCTTGACGGCAAAGACTTCAACTGGGATAGCTATCGGGGCAAGGTCGTGCTGGTCGATTTCTTCGCGAGTTGGTGCGGTCCATGCCGAGCGGAAATCCCCAATATCAAACGCAACTACGAGCGATACCACGCCAAGGGCTTCGAGGTCGTCGGCATCAGCGTCGACGACAACCGCGAAGACATAGAGCGTTTTCTCGAAGGAACGCCTCTGCCTTGGCCCGTGCTGTTCAACGACGCCCCCGATGCTAAGGGACCGGCCAATTACAGCGTGTATTTCGGAATCACGGCGATTCCCGAAGTATTTCTCGTCGGCCCCGACGGCATCGTTCTCGACCGCGACGTTCGCGGCGAGAAGCTCGACACCTGGCTGGAAAAATTGCTCGGTTCGCCGGTCGA
>CAYVVR010000792.1:0-1654 GCA_964454655.1 uncultured Planctomycetaceae bacterium
AAGTCCGAATGGATCTGCTTCGAACATAGCGGTTACGCCCGCTGGAAGGCCGAACTGGCGGTTCGTGCGATGCAGTATTCCTCGATCAAAGGGGAAAACGTCTTGGATCTGTTCGGTGGTTCCGGCAGTACGCTGATCGCGGCCGAGCAGACGGGCCGGCGGGCGTTTCTGATGGAACTGGATCCGCTCTACTGCGACGTGATCGTCCAACGGTTCGAGAACTTTACCGGTAAGAAAGCCCGGCGGATTTCGTCGGCAGAGAGCAAGGTGCCGATCGTCTAATGCGAAAGGCGACGGAAGAAATCGGCGACCTGGCGCTTATCGGCACGCCCTTCGGCTACGGCCAACGTGATTTCCACCAAGCCTTCTTCGTCGGCCTGGAGTTGAATCCCGTTGAGAGTCAGGAAAACGAGAGCTGCGCCCGCTCCCGTCCGTTTGTTGCCATCGACGAAGGGATGATTACAAACGATGTGGTACAGGTACGCTGCGGCCATCTCGAACAGATCTTTGTGAACCGGTTGGCCGGCAAACGCAGCTCGCGGCATGGTCACCGCCGATTGGAGAAGCCCGAGGTCGCGAACTCCCTGTCGACCGCCGTAATGCGAAATCATGCTCAGGTGGATGCGCAGCACATGGTCCAGATCGAGAAACACCGGTTCCATCGGTTCCCCCTACTGGGCCAGTCGTTTCAATGCCCGGCCGAAGCGGCGATGGACCTGTGCCAAAGCGTTCTCGAATGCCTCCTCGTCCTCCGGATCACGCACCGGCGCCAGTACCAGGCATTGTCCGTCGGTGATGATCTCCAGTGGTGTATCGGGCGTGATATGAAGCAATTCCAGGATCGGTTTGTCGATCACCAACGCGTAACTGTTGCCGTGCTTGGTCAGAGTCTTCCGCATAAGGCCACACCTCCGCTACCAGGTTCGTATCAACGTCGTACTACCATTGTAGTACCAGGGCGGGGCAACGGCAAACCGAACAGCAGCCGCTATTTTTGGAGAAGAAACGAGGATGATCGGTCTCGTCTCGCCGTATTCCCATCTCGACTTTGCGGCTTGCCGGGTTGCGTGCCGGGCGGGGAACAACTCGGGGCCTGTAGGCCGAAGTATCGATCGCCTGCAAGCTGAGCACACCGTGGCCCCGGATTTGGCCGCTGTGGCGCCCCCGTTGCCCCCTGCGGCGAAGGAGACGGAAGCTTGAACCAAAACGCCACCCACAAGAAAACGCCCCGACGTGCGGAGTGTGGGGCGTCGAGGCGGAAGCCGAAACGGCGGTCAGCCGTTGGCGGCGAACTTGCCGCGTCGGACTTTCTTGAATCGGGCGTCCTTCCCCTTGGTTGCGATCTCGCGCGTGATCGCCGCATAGAGCGTCGCCTGGGGCGTCTTGCCGCCGGGGCTGATCCAGAGTTGCTCCTTCGCCATCACGTCGATCAGTTCCTTGCAGCCCATCGGCTCTTTCGCCGCGGCCAACACCATCGCCGCCGCGTCGAGGGCGCTGAGCTTGCCGTGGGTTTTCCCCTTGGTTGTCGCCGCTTTCCGCGCGGCAGGCTTGTTCGTCGTGGTCTTTTTGCCGGCCATGGTTCGGCTCCTGTGGAAAAAGGTCGTCGGGCGAGGGAAATCCCTCGGCGGCGATTACAGGTCGAGTTCGTCGATCA
>CAYVVR010000793.1:0-1653 GCA_964454655.1 uncultured Planctomycetaceae bacterium
CCCGCGATGCCCTGCTCGACGGCCTTGAGCTTCCGGGTACCGTTCTCGACGAACTCGCCGAAATCGACTTCGGCGAATGGGAAAACAAAACGCTTGAGGCCGTGAAACGCGAGGCGGGAGACACCGCCAACGCGTGGTTCGCCGGCGATACGTCCTTTGGCTTTCCCGGCGGCGAATCGGTCGCAGCCTTTGCCGAACGTGTGGGGCGTGCTGTAGCCGAGGTGCTCGCCGGTCGTGCGATGAGGCCGTTGATTTGCACGCACGGCGGCGTGATTCGTTTCGCGATCTGTCGCCTTCTCGAACTTCCCCCCGACCGCCATTGGTGTTTTTGGGTCGATTCACCTTCGTTGACGACCGTGCATTTCGAGAACGGCCGCGGCTGTTTGATGGAACTGAACTATCGAGGCGATCGCTGAAGTCGACGACGGGGGGAATCTCGTGGGACGCACGTACTTGGTAACCGGCGGCTGTCGCAGCGGAAAGAGCGCATTCTCGCAACAGCTCGCGGAAAAACTCGGCAAACGTCGAATCTATCTGGCTACCGGCGTCGTCACCGACGACGAAATGGCGGCACGCGTGGCACGCCATCGCGCGGCACGTGAGGGCAGCGGATGGCGGACGATCGAAGCGCCTCTCGATCCGGCGGCCGTGGTGAAAACGTGCGACGACGCCGACGTCGTCTTGGTCGATTGCCTGACGTTTTGGGTCAACAACCTGATGTTTCAAGAGGGACGTGGCGGGACGCTTCTCGACGAAGAGGCAATCTCGCAGCACGCCCGCGAACTGTGTCGTGCTGCCGCCGAGTCGCCGGCGGCGGTTGTTTTCGTGACGAATGAGGTCGGGATGGGAATCGTTCCGGCCGAACGGTCCGTCCGCTTGTTTCGTGATCTTGCCGGACGCTGCAACACCACTGTTGCCGAGGCGAGCGACGTCGTCGTCCTTGTGGTCAGTGGAATCCCCGTCGTGATCAAGGGAACGCTCGATGCTTGAACTAAAGGACGTTCTTACTGCGATTCGAGGGCACGATACCGAAGCCCGCCGGAAGGCGAAGGACCGGCTCGACCAGCTCACGATGCCGCACTGGGCGTTGGGCCGGTTGATGGACTTGGCGCTGGAACTGGCCGGGATCACCGGCGATCCGGCGTGGAAACCGGCCCGCAAGGCGATTGCCGTATTGGCTGCCGATCACGGGGTCGCCGAAGAAGGCGTCAGTAAGTATCCGCAGGAAGTGACTCGCCAGATGGTGGCGAACATTTGTACCGGCGGAGCCGGAATCAATGCCCTCGCAGGCCAGGCGGGATGCGACGTTCGAGTGATCGACGTCGGTGTGGCATCCGATACCTCGCCGTTTGAAGCGACCGGTCGGCTCTGGCGGATGCTGATCGCCTCGGGAACGCGCAACATGACGAAAGGACCGGCCATGACCCGCGATCAGGCCGTTGCCTCCGTCGAACGCGGTATCGAATCGGCACGTCGTTTGATCGAAGAGGAAGGCGTCGACGTCCTCGGCGTGGGCGAAATGGGTATCGCGAATACGACGGCCAGTTCGGCGGTGATTTCGGCACTGACGGGCAAGGCACCCGCCGAAACCGTAGGCCCCGGGACGGGGCTTTCCGCAGAGCAAGTTCGGCACAAAGTTGCCGTCGTTTGGCG
>CAYVVR010000794.1:0-1612 GCA_964454655.1 uncultured Planctomycetaceae bacterium
GACACCGGCCGGAGCCGACCGCTCGCTAGCGGTGGGGCTTCCACCGGCGGAACGGCTACGAGCGTTTCACCTTCCTCCACGGGATCGCGTTCGGCAGCAACGGGAGGCGGAACCGGCCCCGCTACCGGCGGCGGTCGCATCACCCCGACGGGCAACTCGCCGGCAGGACAAACGACCGGCGTCATTTCGCGTTTCAACCGTTCGTCATAGGCCGCCTTGCGTTCCGGATCGGTCAAACAGATTCGCGCGGCCGCCACCTCGTTCAACAACCGCTGACATTCGGCGGCGTGCACGCCTGTCTGAAAACGCCGCAAATGGGTCATCTGGCGTTCCGCCGCGTTGTTGATCACGTCGACGTCCGACTCGAACAACCCGATTCCCAACAGCCGATAGTGATTGGGCGGTTGTTCATCCGGCGGAATTCCCAACCATCGACGATACGGATCAAACTCAGGGTCCATCGTTTCGTGTCACCATCGCATCCGGCATTGGTGTAGACGATCTTTCCTATCGCGAAATGCACGCGTCGAGGCGGTCGGCTCCGTCACGTTCGCCCTTACCCCATCGAACGGCAAAGCATGCGACGATCCCGGACTCACCGCTCCAGGTCTCTCCATAGTATATCTTATCGACTTCTTCGCTCGCGAGACGACGCTTCTCGAAGCGGAACGACGTCTTTCTCGATCATCTTCCGACGATCTCCCAAATCGCCTCGCTTCATCCGACAAGGTGCGAAACCAGGATTCTTAGGCCGATGAGAATCAAAATCGTCCCTCCGGCCGCATCGGCGACGCGAGACCAACGCCTTCCAATGCGGGCGCCGAAACCGATTCCGGCCCAGCTCAATCCGGCAGCCACCAGTCCGATCACGACCGCCGGAAACCACACCGATACGTGCAACAGCGCCAGGGTAAATCCGACGGCCAAGGCGTCGATGCTCGTCGCAATGGAGAGAATGACCAACGACCACCCCCGCGTCGGATCTGCGCCGTCCGCGGTGTCGTCTTCGGCACGCGATTCCCACAACATCTTACCGCCGATGCCCGCCAGCAAAACGAATGCAATCCAGTGATCGACGGTTTGCAAGTATTTCGCCAGGCTGCTACCGACCGACCAACCGATGATCGGCATCAACGCCTGGAACAGCCCGAAATGGAAGGCAATACGAAAAACGTGCCGCGAGGTGATTCGGCCCAGCCGCAACCCGACCGCCAGCGAGACCGCCAAGGCATCCATTGCCAATGCGACCGCCAATGCAAGAATCGTCAACAGGTCCACGCGTCGCTATCCCAATATTCCAATCGTCGTGTGACTCGTTCTCGAAACGGCCGAGCACTGTGTCAGGCTGCCGTCACGGTCATTTCATGCTACCGGATTCCGGCATAAACGACGAGACGGACTTCTCGGAGACAAAATTCGGGGCAACCGAATCGTTCAATGCGACACCCGCAATCGCGCAGCTCGCCGGTGCCAATCTTCTTCGACGAACAACGGAGCGGCAAGCCGTCGCAGTTGTCGGCGATAGATTCGCCAAACGACCAGCCCGACCAACGACCAGCCCAACAAGACAAGCCCGCCCAAAATGCCCCATCGATACCAAAGTCCCAAAGGT
>CAYVVR010000795.1:0-1333 GCA_964454655.1 uncultured Planctomycetaceae bacterium
ACCGCCGCTCTATCCCCTGAGCTACAGGCGCAATTGACGATGTTGGCGGGCGATCGGCTGGGCGAGCGGTATCTTGGTTCCACGAAAGAAGCCGCTTCGACCTGCCACCACCTCGAAAAGCCTCATTGTAGCAAGCCGGTCGGGGAGCGGCCAAGTCGGGCGGCTGATCGTTGAACCGGCCGGTCTGCCGAGCTTCTCTTGGCCGTGCAACACGAAACATCCGTGTCGATCGGTCGGGCCGCCGGACTACGCGGAAGAGAAGACGGCCGGCGAACAGCGGCGTGAATGCGACCGGGCGTCGGCCCATCAAGCAGCTCGTGCAGGGAGCGTAACCGACGCAACGGGGGCTGCTTGACTATTTTTGCATTGCATACAATATGCAGTTCAGGCCGATGCGGGCCGCGTCGTTGGTGGTGTATCCGCGGCATTCGACCGAGTTTTGTTTCTCCAGGGCGCAGCTCAGATCGTAAGGGGAAAAGATGACGCCCCAACGATCGCCGATCCGGATCCCCAGCAGTTCGGGCGGGACTTTCCGTTCGAGCACGCTGACCGCTTCGTCGCTGCGGCCGGGTTGCGGATCGCGTCGCGTCACTTGCCGCAAGTCGAAGCCTCCGAAGGCCGTCGAGAGCAGCGGATCGTCCGGCGGGATCGGTTCCAGCGGGTGTTCGGGGAAAATGGCGGACATCTCTTGGGCGAACGACGAAGCGAAGGCCTGGTTGGCACACACGGCATCCCCCAAGATCGTGCCGCCGCGTTCGACGAAGGTGCGTAGTTGTTTGCGTTCGGCCTCGGTGAGGCGAAACCCGTTTCGACCGTGCATGAACGCCAGGTGGTGATCGAACAGCGCCGGGTCGGTGATGTCCAATTCGTCCTCCACCGCCCGCACGCGAAGATGGAGTTCTTTTTCGGCGTATCGGAGCAGATTCGGCAACGCCCGAGGAGCAACCGTGCAGCCCCCGGGATGCCGCAGCGATGCCACGGCCAGCGCGTTTCGTCGGATTTCGGCCTGTTGGGTCGTGCTACCGGCGGACCGGAAGAACGCGTATTTGTATTCCAGTTTGCGGTCGGTGGCGTACGCCAAGATGTTGACGCCGATTCCAAGGGCCGCATCGATTTGGGCCTGCACCTCGGAGGTGTAGTTCTCACGCCCGACACCGGCCAGCTCCCACAAGCACGATAACGCCGGGCGTCCCGAATCGTTCGGCAGGTAGACAACGCTGGTTCGGCATCCGAATTCGATGCCCAGCATAGGTCGCAGATACTTCGGCGGGATCGGTTCCTCGGCTCGCCAAATGGGGTGTTCCGGCGGCAGCAGTTTCAATCGATATTCGGG
>CAYVVR010000795.1:1343-1611 GCA_964454655.1 uncultured Planctomycetaceae bacterium
ATCGAATGTGCCGCCCGGGCATGCCGGTTCACCGACGACAAAGCCGCCCCGATCGACGTATGCACGCAATTTTTGGGCCAAGGTTTCGAGCGTTCGGGGGTCGTCGGCCGGGGGAAAATCGTAGCCGCAGAAATGGAGGACCGGCGACTGACGGAGGTCTTCGACGCTAGCCGCCTGGAAATCGACCGTTTGCCACGTGAGGTCCATCTTCCAGCGCGATTCGCAAACGGCCGTCAAATTGGCCAGATCGGCGGGATGCCGGTTCCAC
>CAYVVR010000796.1:0-1569 GCA_964454655.1 uncultured Planctomycetaceae bacterium
TGCAGGAAGAAGTTCGCAAGCTGGAAACCGCCGATCTCACGACGCTGCACGAAAACGACTTCAACGTCTTGGAATCCAAAATCAAAGCCTTGATCGGCGATTCCTCCGTCCCCGAAACCCAAACGGCTTCGGCGAAGGCACTCTTGCCGCGGATCGACCTGGTCAAAGAACGCTTCGACGAATTTCGCAAGTTCCAAGCGGTGCTCGATCCGCTCACCGCCGCCATCGGCGACCGGTACACGTACGAGCGAAAATTGGAGGAAGCAGCCGCGAAGAACGAACACTTTGCGAGCGATTTCAAGACCGCCCAGCAGATGTTGCCCTGGGACGGAGTCGACGACTGGAACGACGTTGTCCGCGATTGGAACGCCTCGTACCGGAAACTTTCCACCGACGTCGCCGAAACGTTGGCCGAGCAACTGAAAGATTGCACGGTACCGCAAGACATCGCCGACATCGACATTTCCGGCCGCTTGTTGCCCTACTTGCAAAGTGTGGCAAAACGCCGGTCCATCATCCGGAACTTGAAGAAAACGTGGAACAAGCCCTATTTGGCCTGCTGTCGCTGGATCGAGTCGTCGGGAAGCGGCGGCAATCGCTTCGAGCGGGTCGCCTACACGACGTCGATCGAGGGGAGCGTTACCAATCCCGAGCAGGTCGTCGGAATCATGATGTTCGATCCCTACGAGGCATGGTTCGGCGAAATCTCGGGACCGAAAAATGCCGTCCTCAAGATGGGCGACGTGATCTACCAAGGCGCCAGCGGTCAAAGCGTGCTGGCCGAGAAGATGACCGAGGCCGTCGAAAAACTCGACGCGGCATCTCCCACATTCGAAAACGACCTCTGTGAACTACTCCGCGTAATGGTCCGGTTTCAGCGCGAGCGAATTCTCGGTTGGACCAAGCCCGACGACCCTTGGGAAATCGTGAGAGAGGAATTAGCTCCACCGCCGATCAACGATTTGCTGTTCGGCCGCTTGTTCGCCCACACGCTCGAAGCGATCACCGCCGAGAGTGCGTTCTTCGGTGGGCCGGCCGACGCGGCGTTCGGTCGTTTTCTCAGCCGGGTCGAACAGGCGAACGATGAATCGACCGACCGTTACGAGTTTCGAACGGAGGTCGATCCGGCGTCGCGTGAAGCAAAATTCTTACCTTCTGAAGACGATATTTCGACGTTCGAAGAAAAACTGGCCGAAGCAAAGGCCGAGTCGAGCCGACCACTGCCCGAGTTGCGATGGGTCGGGTTCGTTTACAAGGACCTGGAAAAGGCCGTGCATGTGCAGTTTGCGGCGAATGCTCCCCGCCTCGCACCGGGCACGACGCTGATCGTCTTCCCGTTCCCGGGAAAGACGTCCGACATCCGCTACGCGCGTCGACTCGGGCGCATCGCCGACGACGGCTCCATCGAATGGTCGATTTCGCGGCCTGTCGGCGGCCTGCCCGTCTACGTCTTCGAAACACCGGCCGGTTCCTGAACATCCGATTTCGAGCATTCCATTCCGAGTTGAGGTCGAACATGAGCCAAGCTTCGAATGCCGTTTACTACGTCCAAGTTCGCGGAAAGGCCCT
>CAYVVR010000797.1:0-1568 GCA_964454655.1 uncultured Planctomycetaceae bacterium
CGCATTCGGCGCCGCCGGGCCTTCGTGCACGTAGCCGCAGTTCAAGCAACGCCACTTGATCGGCTCATCCCGTTTGAACACCCGGCCGTTGGTCACGTTTTCCCACAATGCTCGGTATCGCCGTTCGTGTTGCTTTTCGGCGATCGAGATCATGTCGAAGACGGTCGCCACGGCGATGAATCCTTCTTCGCGGGCGATTTCGGCAAACCCGGGGTACATGTTCGTCCACTCGTATTTTTCGCCTTCGGCAGCGGCGAGAAGGTTTTCGGCGGTCGAACCGATCACCCCGGCGGGGAAGGCACATTGGATCTCGACTTCACCGCCTTCGAGGAATTTGAAGAACCGTTTGGCGTGTTCCTTTTCCTGGTTCGCCGTTTCCTCGAAAATTTGGGCGATCTGGACGAAGCCTTCCTTGCGGGCCTGGCCCGCAAAATACGTATAGCGATTGCGAGCCTGTGATTCACCGGCGAAGGCAGTCAACAGGTTTTTTTCGGTGCGTGAACCTTTCAGTTCCATCGTGTTCCCTCCCAATTTTGCCCAAGAAAAGGATGCGACCGTTCGTGTCGACGGCAGATTAGTCGTCAGTATACCGGAATTTCCGTGCTGGAACACGGGATTCCACGCATGCGCCGCACGGAAGTGGCTGTCGCCGGCTAAGCTTCTCGCATGCGAACCGCAAAGTACGTTCCGGCTAGGGCGCACAACACGGCGGCGACAAACCATCGCAGACCGGCGAGGCTTCCTGTCGCACCTGTGGAGGGGATGCTCAGAACCAAATACTGCCCGGCGCGGCCTGCGATGGGAAATGCCTCGTGCCGATAATGCGTGCCTGCGTGTTTGTCGTCCGATTGAATCGGCGTGTCGGGCATTTGGGCCAACTCGCGGTTGAGATTCGTCCAAGGACTGGGCCAATGGTCGGCTTCGGGATCATCGGAACTATCGGGCGGCACGGCGAGCACGATCGCCTTGCCGTCGGGAGCCGCTTGCACGACCATCACCATCGGCATCGGTACCGAACCGGCAAAGAGCGTGTCGGTCAGCTTGCCGAGAATCTCGGGGTATCGGGCGACCGGCGCATCGGCCAGTTGCTCCGCCCAACGCGATACTTCCTCCGACGGCGCAACGGTCTGCGGGGTCAGGAAGCGATAGATTCCGCCGACCAAAAAGATCACGGCGAGGGTCCATGCGGTGAATAACGCAAGGGCTCTCACGATTGCTTCTCCTCGTGGGACGATGATGTGGTCGCATCGGTGGGACGCTTGGCTGATTGCTTGCGGGCTTTGGCTCCGCGGATTCGCCACCACAACAAAAGCCCCGTCGAGCTCAAGATCAGCATCGAGGCGGCTGCCAGATCGGCCCAAAGGAAGCCCCATCGGGTCGAAAACAGTTTGCCGTCGTGCAGCTCTTTGATCGTTTTATGCCAATTGACGCCGGGTTTCTTCTTGATTTCGATCGGGCCGCCGTGGGCGAGGGACCAAACAAATTCGATCTCGCCGGCTTTGGACGTAGGTTGGGTTTTGAACTTGACGACCCAGCCTCCTTTTTCTTCCTCGTCCTTTAGCTCCAGC
>CAYVVR010000798.1:0-1565 GCA_964454655.1 uncultured Planctomycetaceae bacterium
CACGTGACGGATTCACTTCGGCAAGTTACCGGCAAGACGACGTCGTGGGGCGGACCGGTTCACGACGGATCGCCGTGGTATCGTCGGCGGCAGAAAGACCAGGCCGGACGGACGCGAGATAGACGGCCTCGGTTTACAACCGTCGATCGAGGGAAAAGATCGCCCTGCCGTCGGGTGCTCCCCATGAGAAGAAGTTCCATCGGCGGCAGGACGAATTCGTCGGGCCCGACGAGATAATTACCTTGATGAAGCGGCGCGGTCTTCGGAACAAGCCGGGATCGTGAAGAATATCACCTGGTCGTCGCAAGCCCGAGGCGTTCCGGCATCGGCCGAAGACGCAGCGGGCGACTCGCTCTCGCCCGGTTCGGCAGCACCGGGGGCAATCGGTTCTGCTTGCGGGCCGTCTTGGTTGGGGGCGTTGGGCGACGGGGTTTCGGTTAGCTCTTCACGCAAGACCCGGACATCGGGCGGCGCCTCGATACCGATCCGAACCGCTTTGCCTCGCACGGCGATTACGACAAGGCGAATGTTCGGGCCGATCGTGATCCCTTGGCCTTCTTTCCGGCTGAGTACCAACATGGTTCGATCCTTCCTGGATGAGACTGCAATCCACCACCCGTTTGGCAGCGACGGCGACGATTTCCGCTTCCGTTTCCTTATTCCTTAGTTGCCGAGGACGGCTCGTTTCTTCCTGTCCCTTTGCCGAATCCCTCATGCAGTTTGCATGCCGAAGTTCCAGGGAGTCTCGCGATTCGGTCTTAACTCGTTCTAGATCCGTTACTTGCGAATTCGATAAGAAGTTCGCAAGAAATGGGAAAACCTTGCCCGCTTTCTAGATAGACGCACCGGCAGCGCACGAAATTACAACGCGCGTTGAAAAATGCGCCACTCTCAAGGCAAGAAAATAGCGGAACAGGAAAAGGTGGGCGGTGTGGTTAGTTTGCGATGTGGGTCGCGTAGAATTGTTTCGCGTTTTCTAGAAGTTGCTCATAGGAATACGGTTCGACGTCTTCGCCGAGCAACTCGACGTCGTAGCAGCCGTCGTAGCCGGCCTTTTGCAATGCCGAAACGATTTCGGCGACCGGCAGAATGCCTTCCCCGAGCAGACAGCGATTTTGCTCGGCTCCCGGATCGCGTTTCGCATCGCCGAGTTGGACGAACGCGATGCGTGGAATCCAATCGCCCACGCGGTAGGTGACGTCGGGATCGAAACCTTGGTGGTACACGTCGAAGACCATCTTCAACCGAGGCGAGCCGACCTCGTCCATTAGCTCGAAGACGTCCTCGGGGACGTTCAAAAACGTGAACTCTCCTGCGCAGGCGGGATGCATCGGTTCGATGGCCAAATCGACGTTATGCTTTTCGGCGTCGTCGAGTAGTTCTTTGATCGCTTCGCGGACGAGTCGGCGGGCATGGTTGTACGTGTGTCCGGCCCGGGCACCACTGAACAACACCAGGCACGACGCCCCTAGGTCGGCGGTGACGCGAACGGCTTCGCGGGCATCGTCGACGGCGGCCCGGAAGGAGCGGCCGTCGCTGCCGGTGAATCCACCGGCCCAATAAAG
>CAYVVR010000799.1:0-1560 GCA_964454655.1 uncultured Planctomycetaceae bacterium
ATCTGGTGCTGACGGTGCTGAAGTAGGCGCGGTTCGGCAGACGGTCGGATCACCAGGAGAATCTGCACCAATGTCCGCCACCAGGAAGGGACTGATGAGCGTCACCTCGTTACGCCTCTCAAGGGCGGCACGGACGCAGAGCTCCATCTTCGTTGCCCTGGTTCTGTGGCTGTCGGGGTGCCGCGCTCCGGCGAACGGAATGACAGAAGCCAAGGGAGCCTGTCAGGACGCGGCTCCACCCGTCACCGCAGCGGAGCGCATCGATGTTCCACCGCCGGGCCGGTTGTATCATGGGGTTTTCACTGCCGGTGACACAGGGACGGGCGAAGAAGACGATATGACGGCGACGGATGTTGCGCGTTACGAACATGCTGTATCGCGCAGCGTGGCCTGGGTCTACTTTTCACACAACTGGTACCGGGATCGCTCGTTTCCACTCGACACCGTTCGCTGGATCGCGGCGGCCGGACATGTACCCTATATCCGTTTGATGCTGCGCAGCAGTCCTGAAGAGTATCACCGCGAAAAGACCTTTTCGCTTCAGCGCATCATCGACGGTGAATTTGATGACGACCTGTGTCGCTGGAGCCAGGCGGCGCGGGACTTCGGCGGACCGCTGCTCGCCGAATTTGGTACCGAGGTCAACGGAGACTGGTTCCCGTGGAACGGACGTTGGAACGGCGGAGGTCGTACTGATCGGTATGGCGATGATGATACGCCCGACGGTCCGGAGCGGTTCCGCGATGCCTGGCGGCACATTCATGATCTGGCGGACAGGCAGGGAGCGAATAATATTACATGGGTGTTTCATGTCGACGATGAAGACTCGCCGGACGAGTCCTGGAACCGCTTCGAGCAGTATTATCCGGGTGATGCATGGGTCGACTGGGTCGGGGTCAGCGTCTATGGTGCCCTGACACCACAGGACACCGAGTGGCGGACGTTCCGTGAAGGCATGGATGCTGCGTATGATCGTCTCACCGCGCTGACGGATCGGCCCGTGGTCGTCCTCGAGTTTGGCACTACCGCCAACCATCCCGATGTCCCGCAGGCGGCTTGGGCCGATGCTGCGCTGGCAGATATACTGGGTGGCCGTTGGCCACGTCTGATCGGGTTTTCGTGGTGGAATGAGCACTGGCCAAACGACGATGATCCAGCACACGACAGCGAGCTGCGCGTCGAGAAAAATCCCGATCTGCAGCGGATCCTTCGAGCCGCGCTGTCGGAGGCGACGCGGGTCGTCGACAAGCCGTTGATCCGGTTGCGCCCTCCGCGCTGAGGGCGATTTCTGGCCCAATTGCCACCTGCGAGGTTTCGACAGTTTGGCAGGCGCTTCGTTACAATGGAATGGATCGACGCGCAGCCGTTGGAGGTCGTCGTGCACCATACAAACCATTCCGGCCAATTGAATCGTACTGCGTGGCATCAGCCCGGTCGCACGAGTCTTCGCCGGTTGTCGACGGCCGGGCTGGTAATGCTGGCGTTGGGCATGCCTGGCGCGGTGGCGGCCCATACAGGTGTCGGTGGTGCGTCTGGATTTTTGGCAGGCTTTCTCCATCC
>CAYVVR010000800.1:0-1537 GCA_964454655.1 uncultured Planctomycetaceae bacterium
TTCGCTCGGACGATCCGTGCGAACGTCGGGCAGATGGTGCGCGATCACCAACGATTTACCGTCGGGCGTACGATCCACGGCGATCGGTTCTCGTCCGACGGAAATCGTCTTCATCACACGCCGCGTTTTCCAATCGATGACCGACAGGGTGTTGTCGAATCGATTACAGACGTACAGATTCTCGCCGTCTTTTCCGAACACGGCATCGACGGGCGTATGCCCGACTCGCATGCTGCCGGTGGGCGTCAATGTTTGGGCATCGAACGTACAGACCTCACCCTGGGCCGCTTCGATCAGTACGATGACCTCGTCGTTCGCCGGATGGACCAGCACGCCGGCGGCGGGCCCCGGTAGCGCCGCCCGTCGCACGACCTTACCGTGCACCCAATCGACAAGAAGCAATTCGCCCGTCCCGGCACATCCGACGTACAGCCGTTTGCCGTCATCCGAGATTGCCAAGGCTTGGGGCAATCGAGGGCCGAACGCATTCGAGCCGACCGGTTCCGCCCCCGGCGAAAAACGCACCGGTCCGGTTGCAACCAACACGATCGCCCAGGCCGCGCACCATCCGACAAAAGACGCTGCACGACCGCCGCCCCCTCGCCTCGTACGATCCATCCACAAGAAACGCAAGTCGGTCATCGGCACACCAAAACCACGGAAGGCTACCGCCCCCTCTCCCGAGACGGTACGAACTCGATCCATGATCGTCAGTGTACCACGTCGTCATCGATAATGCCCCGATCGCTCGCCGATCGCGGCTATTCGTTACGCACGATCTCGGTATTCGGGTGAAACGCGTACCAGGCAAACCAGTACGTGTAGGCCCATTGAACGTCGTCGTCGGCTTCGACGACCCGCGCGATGCCGTTTTTCCCGTCGATCTCGATCCGGAAGTGTTTGCCCGCCAGCGATTCGTCACGCACCTGCTTCGATTTACCGAAGGCCGCGATCGGATACGCTCGGGCCTTCTCCCCGACGATCACCCCCAACACGCGCGTCTTCGGCGGAAGACGACGATCAAGCGGACGCACGGGAAACCACAAGCGATCGGTTCGCGCATACCCGGCATACGGATCGGCCTGATAGTTCCGGTTGAACCCCGTCCGGTCGGACAGCACGTCGCCCTCGGGGTGTCGATTTCGCCAATCGCTCCAAGTGGTCGTTTCGAAGGGAATCACGCGAAGCTTTACGCCGGCGGCATCGCCTGAAACGCCTTGCATCGCCATTTGCGACCACAATCGTTGCTTTTGCCGGTCGTACATCAACACGTTGCTGTTGTAGAGAAGCCCGGACACGCCGAACTCCAGTTCCCCCAACGGCGTACGTCGATCGAAGACCACCGCCGAATCACATAACGGGCAATACGTCACGGCGATCGGAACGCCGCCCAGCCGATCGTTGATGATTTCGTGCTGATTCAAGATCCTCAACGGATACGCACGGGCACGCCCCTTCAGCACGACGCCGATCACGCGATCGCTCGACGTCAAGTACTTCGCGCGAGCCGCCGGCACGGTCCGAGGATTCGTGATCG
>CAYVVR010000801.1:0-1525 GCA_964454655.1 uncultured Planctomycetaceae bacterium
TGCCTTTGGGCGGCCCTGTGGAATCGCCTGCACGCCATGCGAATCGATTTTCGCGCGTGCCAATACCTTTCGGCTGCGGTACTGGCCGGCACGCTCGCCGTCCCGGTGATCGTTGCCTGGTCGGCCGCAACAGCCGGCGTCGCCGTTCCCTTCGATTTGCTGCGGCTCCCAATCGTACCGCGAATTTACGTCGTTCTTTGCGCCGTCGCCTTTCCCCTTGCGATCTTGCAACGAATCGGCTACCGCCTGAGCCGTCGCGTTCCATCCTTGCTCCACCATTCTCACGAAGTGCACGATCTGCGACACCACCACGTCACCGACGACCGGAAGGCTTCGCACGTCGACGTCGCGCTCGATCGCGAAGTGGAACCGGTCGCCGTTCGTCCCTCGGCCGTGCTGCACGTGCCGGGCAACGAATCGCTGCGGTTGAGCGTGGTACGAATGGTGCTTCGCTTCGACGATTTACCGGAAGCGCTCGACGGTCTGACGATCTGCCACTTGACCGATTGGCATTTCACCGGTCGCGTCGGCCGCGGATTCTTCGATGCCGTCGTCGATCGTTCCAACAGTCTGAAGCCCGATTTGGTCGTCTTGACGGGTGATCTTGTCGACAATCCAAACCACATCGAAACCGCGGCCAACGTGTTCTCCCGATTCCACGCCCATTTGGGAGTGTTCTTCATTTTGGGCAATCACGACGTTCGCGTGGGCGTTCAGCGATTGCGGTCGGCCTTGACCGAACGCGGGCTCGTCGACTTGGGAGGCAAAGTTCACGTGGTCGTCCATCACGACGCAGAAATTCTTCTCGCGGGCAACGAGCTTCCTTGGATTCCGTCGACGATCGATTCGGTGCCGCTGGAAAAATTCGCCCCACGCGGATTCCGTATCGGGTTGGCCCACACGCCCGACCGCCTCGACTGGGCTCGCAAGCATGAAATCCGGCTGTTGCTCACCGGCCACACGCACGGCGGACAAATTCGGCTGCCGGGATTCGGACCGTTGCTGGCCCCGTGTTGCAGCGGTATCCGCCACGCCGAAGGGTTGTTCGAATATCCGCCCACGCTCATGTACGTCAACCGCGGCGTCTCGGCACAGTTTCCGATCCGTTATTTCTGCCCTCCCGAGCTGACGCATATTACGCTTCGTCGTCGATAACCCTCGGCAGCCCCTTGGCGTGGTCCGAGTCGCGCGGTACCCTACCGATCGGCAATTCCGTCGTTGGAAGGAGCTTGGGCATGAGCGACGCAAATAATAAACCGACACTCGGCTTCATCGGGTTGGGGCAGTTGGGGGCACCGATGGCGGCGAATTTCTGCCGCGAAGGCCATCCGCTGGTCGTGTACAACCGGACGGCGGACAAAGCCGGCCCGCTACTCGACTTGGGCGCGCGTCAAGTCTTTTCTCCGGCCGAGGCCGTTCCCCAAGGCGGAATCGTGATGACGTGCGTGTCGGACGACGCCGCATTGTTGGAAATCACCGCCGACGAACGTTTCTTCCAGCGACTCGGCACCGACGGCATTCACGT
>CAYVVR010000802.1:0-1515 GCA_964454655.1 uncultured Planctomycetaceae bacterium
CCCCGAGCGAGTCTCAACAGATCTCCCCCTCGATTTGGCGGATCCCCGCTGCCCTTTGGTGTGTTTATACTAGGAAACGGTTGGAAAGAATTCGTCATTTCCGCTTCGACTCATGGGCCGTCGAAGGCTTGCCTGCGGGACGATGGCCCGTTTTGCCTACCGCACTTCGTTCGTGTTGGTGCAACCATGCCCCCGGCTTCGGAAGTAAGACGTATCGCCCTCAGCTTCATGGCCCATCCCGACGATGCCGAGTTCACATGCGCAGGCACGTTGATGCGATTGGCTGAACAAGGATGGGAAATCCACATCGCCAGCCTCACCCCCGGTGATTGCGGAACGACCACGGAAACGCCGTGGGACATTGCGTCGCGACGCACGCAAGAGGCCCGGCGAGCTGCCGCACTTCTGGGGGCCGAATATCACTGCCTCGACGAGCGTGACGGATTCGTCGTATACGACAAACCCACATTGCGCAAGGCGGTCGATCTATTCCGCCGCATCGGGCCCGGAATCGTGTTCACGCACGCGTTGCGCGACTACATGATGGATCACGAAATGGTGGCCGCCCTGGCGCGCGCCGCAGCGTTTTTGTTCGCAGCACCCAATGCATCGGCGTTCCCGGTTCCGCCCGATGCCGGCGTGCCGTATCTGTACTATTGCGACCCGCCGGAAGGGCTTGATCCGTACGGTGAACCGATCCGGCCGACTACCGTCGTCGATATCGGCAGCTACTTGGAGCGCAAGGCCGAAATGCTGGCCTGTCACGCCAGCCAACGCGAATGGTTGCTTGCCCATCATGGAATCGACGAATACGTCGATTCCATGCAGCGACACGCCGTCGCCCGGGGCGCGCAATTCGGCGTTCGGGCGGCCGAAGCCTTCGTCCAACATCGAGGCCACGCCTTTCCGCGAAACGATCTGCTGGCTGATCTGTTCCCGCTCGGCAACGACAGCCCGCAAGACCGAGATTCCCGAAGCGAATAGCCTTTTGCAACGACTTCCGTGATGACCGAACTCCCTTCCGTCAATTCGACGTTCGACACGCAGACCGTCGAGAAGATCATGACGACGGACGGCCGGGCTACCCCGTCTTTTCAATCAGCAAAGTGTTTTCTGCGTCATGGCTATTCACTTTCGATGCGAGGTATGCGGCAAGGAACACGTCGTCGACGATTCGTGGGCCGGACGCCGCGCCGAATGTCGATGCGGGACCAAGCTGACCGTTCCGATTCCGTACGCGGTCACGGAGGACGACTCGACAAACGACGACATTTCACCACCGGAATCGATCCGGCTATGGGAAGAAGGCGACCCGGTCGAGGCCGACACCGTGGATCCGCGGATTGCCGCCGCGCGAACGCCACGGACTCCGGTTTCCGACATTCCCCCGTTCCCGTTCGTTGTGGGGCCGGCCGACCGCAAGAAGGCCATGACGGCGATAATCTACGGAAGTTTCGTGCTACTCATGACCGTGGTCGTGCCGGGCCTGCTATCGACGGCGGTGTCGTGCTGTTG
>CAYVVR010000803.1:0-366 GCA_964454655.1 uncultured Planctomycetaceae bacterium
TGTCGCCGGGGCTCAACGTCTTCTACGGAAGAAACGAAGCGGGGAAGACGACGCTATTGGAGTTTTTGCGGGCGATGTGGTTCGGCATGGAAGCCCGTGACCGCTACCTGTTCGAACCGGACGGCACGCTGGCCGGAACGTTGGCGATTCGCGACGGTGATCTCGACCTTCGATTATCCCGAACCTGGCGGCCCGGCGAAGAAGAATGCGTCCAACTGTGCGATTCGGAAGGCGAAGCTTTCGACGTCGAGGCGTTGGGAACGCTTCTGCGCGGCATCGACGAACCGACCTTCAACCACGTGTTTGCGGTCGGGTTGGACGAATTGGCGTCGCTGCGAACCCTGGATGAAACACAAGCCTCAGAAC
>CAYVVR010000803.1:376-1502 GCA_964454655.1 uncultured Planctomycetaceae bacterium
GCCTCGGACCTGCTTTACGATTTGAGCCTCGGCGTCGATCGAGGTACGTTGGGCAGGCTGATCGCCGAAATCGAAAAGGCGAAGCAGCGCCTACTCGGAAACGGAGAACCCGGGGCGTTGCGTCGCTGCACCGAGCGACTGGAAGAACTCTGCGAACGTCGGAAGGCATACGCCGCGGACGTGCGAGCACACGTTCAACTGGTGCGGCAGGCCAAAGAAAATGAGCAGCAAATCGCCGCCTTGGAACAGGAGTGGGGCGCCGTCGAAAAACGGCTCGATACGTTGAAAACAGCCGAATCGTTGCTGCCGCGGTGGCGTCGCTATCGTTCCTTGGTTCGCGAAACCAAGCGATTCGAAGACGACGGCCCGACAAGCGAACTCGTCGAATCGGTTGACCATGTTCGAGGACGTCTTCAACGCAGCCGAGAAAAGCTACGCAAGTTGCGGGCGTTCGAGTCCCAGTTACGGAAAAAGATAAAGGCGACGGAATCGACGTCCAAAGTATTGCAGATCGGTCCTCAAGTCGATGCTCTGCTGCTCAAGCGGGAATGGATCCCTCGGTTGCGACGTCAGATTGCCGACCTCGAGGCCGAGGCGGAACGTCGGCGTCGTCGGTTCGAAGAACTGAGTTCGCGTTTTGGTGTGTCGGTGTCGATCGACGCGAGCGACGACGAAGACGCGACGATCACGACCACGGCGTGGAAGCGACTCCGCGGGCCTGGTAAGCGGCTGCGAAAACTTGAGGCCGAAGTCGCCCGATTGCGGGCTGAAGCCGAACGTGCCTCGGCCGAAGCCGTCGAGTTGGAGGAACAGTTGGCGTCGATCATGTCGGATCGGCCGGAAAAGACGCTCTCGCAGGCGATCGACCGGCTCGGCAAGCGGGCGTCGCAGCTCCGACGGCGGATCGAATGCGAACGGAGGTTGGAAGAAACGGCTCAATACGCGGCCGAGCTCGATCGTCAAATTCAGCAATCGCTTGCGGAACAAGGGCTGTCGTTGCCGGTGCTGGCAGGCATTGGCACGGGCTTCGTCGTCGGGGCCATGCTGATCTTGTTTACCATCGTGTCGGCGGTCTTTTCGCAAAGCGGCTTGCAAGGGTTCGGCTATGTGACGATTCTCGCGGGCG
>CAYVVR010000804.1:0-1500 GCA_964454655.1 uncultured Planctomycetaceae bacterium
GACGGGAAACGCCCGTTGCGTCGCATCGCCCTCGATCCAACGTCCGTCGATGTAGAATTCGTTCCACATGTGAAAACAAAAACTTCCGCGGTGGTAGACCAGTCCGATAACAGCACGTGCCGGAATCCCCAACGCCCTCGCCAATGCAGCGGCAAGAACGGCATGCTCGGTGCAATCGCCCCGCCGCGATGCGAGCACTTCCTTGGCCGAGGCGAAACCGACCGTGTAATCCTTGTCTTCGATCGCCGAAGCGGTGAAGTCCAAAATCGCACGGACGCGTTCGGTCGGCGTAGCATGTTCCTTACCGATTTGTTCGGCGCATTCCACGATTGCCGGATCGTCCGCCTCGATCCAACGACTCGCCGCCGTCGAGGCTCGAGAGGGCTCTTGCGCAGCAGCGATCTCGTCGCCGGGAACGGCGACGATCAATCGGATCGTTTCGTCGTCGACGATTTCGACTCGCTGCACGGCGCTTATCGGAAAAATCTCCGCCGGCGGCCTTCGCCGTGCTCGGATGCGGTACACCACTCGCTTCGCACGGCGAAGTTCTTTCGCAGGCCGGTTCACCGGAATGGCAACGTCGGTAATCAAGTCGGGCAGCGTTCCCACGGTATCGGCTTCGGCGACCTCACGAGTCGTCAAGATCGACGCCAAACCCAAGTTCGGAATTTCTTGACGCTGGATGATTCCCCGCTTGTCGATCCACAATTCGCTTGCCAACCGTCCGCCGTCGGACAACGTCGTCACGCTCTCGACCCGCCGATTCGCCTCGCCCTTCGGCATGGTCAACTCGACCTTTCCCACCTGAAACAATCCAGGCAGAAACGCCTGAAACGACCGTCGTTCACCCGGCTGCATCGGTCGACGTAACAACTCGCCTTGAACGGCAAAAAAACCTCGCACCGAAGGATCACACGGTATTTCCATCGTCCGGCCTTGATCTCCTTCTCCGGTGGTTACGATCAGGCGATCGCCCACTCGCCGCCCAGCCGTGCGCATGACGGATTCCCCTTGCGCCATCGTGATTTCGAAGGCGATCAAGCGACCGTCCGGCGTCTCGCGGCAATGTCCGGTCAAACGCGATTCGATCGGTGTACCGGCCCGCTGCAACCTGGTCACCGACTCGAAGCGAACGACCAACTCACGCGTCCCGTCCCGGCGCACCGGCTCGATGTGTGTGTGCTCCCAGCCGACATCTTTTCCAAACAATCGCGTGCGATACCAGAACTCACACGGTTGGAACCATTCTCCCTCCGTCGGCGAGACGACCGCCGGTCGCATCGGTGTTTCCGACTTTGCCGAGCGATCTTCGCGCCGATGCTGCGGATCCGACCCGGTACATCCGACGATTCCCGTCAGCACGACGGCCAAAAGCGCAAGTCGCGAAATCTTGAGTATCGGCCCCGTCATGGCATCCCATTCGCTTCGCGTTTTCGCAGCTTCACGATCGTTCCGATTTTGCCGAATCGACGATTCGCCCGACGCAAACGACACTCGTCG